>JAFLCB010000009.1 GCA_017302795.1 Deltaproteobacteria bacterium
AACGACATCGACCCGCGCTCATTTATTTTACTAAGCCTTCAGAAAGTCGCCGCCGGCGAAGAACTCGAAACGCCGATCGAACTAGCCCGCCGCCTTCGTCAACACGCGAATTAGGCAGGGGTTACGTGACTCCAATCGGAACTGTCGCCACTGAAGCCTCTGGGTTGACCAAGTAACCGCTTCTGGACAGCGTTGGTCTAGTTCCCGCACTCCAAACGGTTTGGAACCTGGCCGTAAGCCGCTTGTGAATAAAGGCCTTTCTGCCGATATGCTATGGTGAATGATTTTTGCACTGGTTTCATTGTCGCCTTGCTGATGTTGCTCGGGTGCGGGGCGGGCCAAGCTGCATCTCCTCAGGGCTGCCCCGGGGAATTCTCGCGACTTACCGCGCTCGTTCCTGCGGACTTTAATTTCAGGAAAATTGAATCTGAGCTAGCGGATTTCGAAGAACGAATCTACCGTTCAATCAATGGCGATATTCCGAAGGAAAAGGTTCTTGGCGAATTGTCCCGTCGCATAGATCCTCGAAGTGAACGCCAACTTTTTTTCGCAATATATTCCTTTTTCTCAGCATGGACAGACCCGTGATAACATTTGGCGATTCGCGTTTGACGCTGGCCCCGAAATTCAAAGAGCTCTCCTTCTGTCGATGAAACTACGTGCATGATATCGTACATTGTCAGATGGCGTCCGATTTCAATTGCCAAAAAATCTTGCAACACTGTTTGGGGTGTTGGGAGATACACATAGAGAGTGAGTGATGACAACGGCGCAGTTTGGGCTTTAGAAGCGGCCAACTCGCAATCATTAGCATGGGAAACTTCTCCGCCGCTTTACTGGCCGGAACGCTTCAAAAAATACTAATAATTGGTGGCGCATGTGGGGTCTTGCATATTGAATTCCTTTCAAGCGCTTGGGCTCACGTCAAATTGGATTCTTTGCTAATGGCAAGAGTGAGGGGGCGTTGTGGCATGTTTTTCGCTGACGCTGAATGGAGCCACCTAACGAATGCCCGTATGAAAGCCAGTATGAAAGCCCCGGTGAATATGACTAATTTGGCGCCGCTACTTAATCTTATGCTTGTGGTGATTACTATGGCTGTATCGTCGGCAGTCAACGCTTCTGAAGCAGCCTCGCCCGACATTTCGCCTTCGGCTGAAATGTTTGTGATGTTTAATGACCCAGCCTGCGCGCTTGCGCCAAATTCAAATTCGACGCCGATGAAGAATCACGCGTATTTTTCATGCCTTAATGCTTATGGCAGAAGCCTGTTGGCAGATTCAAATACTGATCAATTAAATCCTCTCGTAGCTGATTTGCAACTCAGCAGCCAACGGCGTCCCAGCCTCTCCGAGTTCTCGATTAAAATTCCTCTTCTCGACACCGACTGCATTACACACCCCCACACCCGTGGAACCGGCAAGCTCATCTTAAGCCAGATGCGAAGTGCAGCTCTTTTCCTTCGTGAGTTTTATAAAAAAATGGACGGCCAGACAGTCGGTCCTTTGGTGGTGCGGAACGTCGAAATCTGCCGTGAAAGATCGATTGGTCGGGCACTAAAAATTGAAAATGACACGCTCACGATTGGTCTTCCAGACAATAGGATTTATGGCCATCGAGAGTTGATGCGAATGTGGAACAATGGCGATGCCTATCACGACACAGATTTTCTTTCGCGTGTGAGTCGAAACTTCGACTTGGTCGCTGCCGCTACAGCAAAACTAGAATGGGCTGTACTGAACCCCATTAGCCCACTTCGCGCCGGTTTGCGATCGGCGCTGAAGGAAAAGGGCAGAAAACTTGTCGATGATATCGGGCTTCGTTCTGCTCGTCTTTCTGATACTGATAAAATGTTACTGGAGCTTCGGCATTCGAGCCTGGTGCGCCGTGGGCTGGTCGAAGAAGGTATTTTGGACCAATTGACCGAGGAAGACGCGACCAGCCTAATGGCAGCGTGGAAGGCGAACTTACGTTCGGCGCAGGCAGCCGATGAGCTTGTGGGCGCACTGTTTGCTTTGCAGTCAAGAAAGGCGCGATTTTCAATCAAGCGCGACGTATGGGCGATTTTCTCTCACTCGAATTGGCATCATGTCGGGACACGCGTTTCTTTCAAAGTCTCGCCATCGACTTCTTTTCTCTCACCAGATGTTTTAAACCGTCTCATTTCACAGCCAGGACGATCGGAAGAGGTAAATGTCCAGCATGAATATCGTTTCCGCGGGCTTTTGTCGTTCGATACCTTTGATCACATTCAAACAGATCTCGATGTCTTAATCGAAACAGCAGGTCAAAATGCACTGCAGATCCAAAAAGACGCAATGCTTCTTATGGCTCTTGAGGCCCATGGTTTAGTATCCATTTATTGATCTCAGAAAGGATTCGCAGTCTCTAGAATTTGAACATTAGGAACTCCTACTAAGTTCGGCGGGTCCAAACACGTTCCAAGAAAAGTGTTTTTCAGTTCTTTGAATGTATTCCGATCAGGTTTCCTTCGGTGTCATGGATCAAGGCCATGTATCCGTACTGACCAATCCCGTATTTACTTTTATAGATCTTGCCGCCAACTTTTTCGGCGATCGCCTCTTCACGGGCGCAGTCTTCGCTTGCGAAGTAAACGACCGTATTGATTCCGCTTGGAACGAAATCCCGTCGCCACACAAGTGAACCAAAGCTTCGGCCATCTTCCGTTGTTGAAATGCTCCACATTTCAATGTCCCAGGATTTCGTATCCATTTTGCTGAAATGAAAACCAAAGGTTCTTTCGTAGAAAATCTTGGCCCGGTGCATGTCGGCAACGTAAATTTCAAACCATCTAATTGGGCTGTCCATTTTTCGAGATTTAGCGCTTGTTTGCGTAAGGCACAAGCGATCAGATATCGCGAGAGGCAAAAAATTAAGGGGATAATCTTTGAAAAGCCGCGTTTTTCCAAGCCTTGCGCCAATTCGAAAGCCGGGAAACAAATTTCGCAAGCGAAAAACAACAGCTCCCTGCGCCGGCTGCTCAATGCACCCTGACCGATGCATTTGCCATTTGATCCCTTCACTGGATTTGAAAACCAAATTGAGCCTCGTTGTCCACCACCGCGAAATGAAACGAACGACCTCGACCGGTAGGCTTGCTGTGAAAGCACTTGTGAACTCTGAACTTTACATTAGGGGACGGAAAGATGTTCCTCTGAATTTATCAGCGATCCTGGATGATCAATATGAAACCTATATTTTGTATCCCGCCGAAGATGCGGTCGATATTGAATCCATCAAGCCAAATAAACCAGTTCAGCTGATCGTGTCCGACGGTAACTGGCGTCAGGCAGGGAAGCTTCATCGACGTCACGAGGAACTTAAGCACTTGCCCCGTGTTTGTATTAAAATAAAAAATCACGCCGAACAAAACCTGCGACGTGAGCACTTCGAAGAGGGATACTCGACTTTGGAGGCGATCGCTCTGGCGTTTGGATTTCTCGAAGGGACAGCGGTGCGAGATCAGCTTCTAGCACTTTACCAACATAAGTTGAAGGCAACTCTTGAGGGTAGAGGAACATGGCAGGGTGATTAGAAATCAATACTGTCACTTTGCCTGCAAGATAAAATTGAATTTTACAAAGAAGTTTTTAGCAAAACTCTTTGATTCATCTCGTTTTTATCCCGCGTCTCAATTTGAGAATGCATTGTCGTACTCTCTTGATCCAAGCCAGTGAGAAAATTTGAACGAACGAAACCTTGGCGGTATTCTGACAACACTTCCAAACAAAGGGTGTGTATGAGAAGAGAGCTAGCGCTGTACACGTATGCTGAGATGTCGATTGATTCCGGTCTTTGCCCCTTAGCAGTTGGGATCATTCCCGCAGCACCGCCAGGCCTCAAGTAAGCGGTTGAAAATTGAAACAAATAGTCCGCATTTAAAAACCGCAGCGGTCATTTGAAAACAAAAAACTCTGATTTAAAGATTAACCTTACAAAAGCCGTGCTCGAAGAGAGACCGGCTTTTTTATTTTGTAAACGGAAACCTCAGTCGCAAACGACCTCTACCTTTATTCCCTCGGGGTCTTCAAAGAAAACACCGTAGGAGGTGCCGCCTCCTGCATGGGGGAACCGATCGTGATAGAGAAGCTTGGTACCTCTGGCTTTGAGCAGTTCAGTCAGACGGTCAACTTGTTGTTGGCTACTTGCATGGAAGGCGAGATGGTTTAATCCTGGTTTCGCGCGGTGGTAGGGGGCATCTTTAAACTTGTCGACAGCCTGCACGAAAACAAGATAGGTCGATCCTAGACGCAGGCTAATTCCCTCTGGCCAAGTTTGAAAGGTCTTGTAACCAAGATGATTTAGAAACCATACCCAAAACTCTTGTGATCGTTTTAGATCCGAACAATAAACCTCCACGTGGTGAAGTTTTCCTGCGTCACTCAGCGAGCTTGTGACAAGCGACTGTTCTTCGATTTTGCCCATTTCGGGGTCGATGATCTCAGACATGAACCTCGCGAAAAGCGCACTTATTTCCGGATCTGACTCAAGCGCTTCAAGAGCAATTTCGGGATCTGGTCCGCCGAAGCGCAGGATCTCTGTTTTAAACAGCGGATTTTCGGAGTCCTGAAGAAATTGAACTTCGACGTCTATATGCCGACGATAGACCTCAAGAACCTGTTCTTGAAAGTTGCGATAAATGTCCATCGCTTCTGCACGAATTTGATAGCGATAGATTTTGGTCACGCGTTTATGCCATTTCCACAAGTTCGCGAATCATTTTTCGAATGCCCGTGAAGACTTCAAAGGAACTTGCTTTGTCATACATGTAGGCGGGGGTCGATAAAACTTTATTGTCACGGTCGCTGATGTAATCCGTCACTGGGCACACCGTGTGTTGTGCTCCGGTTTTGGCGATTTCGGCGGCTGTCTCACCATTTTCTCCGACTGTCAGCTCGACCGATAGTTTTCCAAGCGTCAAAGCGATTAGCACCGGTGCAATACAAATGGCTCCGATCGGCTTTGATTGAGCATGAAATTCGGCAATCATGCGCGTGACCTCGGGAATCGCGGTGGCCCTTGCGCCTCTCTCGGCAAAGTCAGAAAGGCGTTTCGCTGCGCCAGATCCGCCCGGGAAGACGAGGCCATCAAAATCCGATGTCTTGAGTTTCGAAAGTGGTTGAACCTGCCCGCGAGCGATTCGCTTAGACATTTCAAGTGGAGTTGAATCACCAACTCCACCCTCAGGAGCAAAACAGACGTAGCTTGCGCCCATCTCGGTGATCGCAATCAAAACCGAAATCGCTTCCGTGATTTCAGTTCCATCTGTGTGGCCGCAGCCCGAAAGTACGACAGCGATTTTTCGATCTAATTGATTTGTCATGAACGGCAATTTAGCGAAATTTCGCCCGCCGAACAAACGAGAAAAGCGTCGGCACGGACCCAGTCGTTGAAAAAAGGCGTCGGTAAAGAATCCCGAGTTGCCAAAGACGGTTTGATTGCTGGCCCGATTTCAGCGATGACTAGCTGCCCAAACCCGAGGAGAAGCGCGAACAGATGAAAACTTCGATTTTGCCTAAATTCTTTCTGGCCTTCGTGGTCCTCCTGTCTTCGCAATTTGCACGCAGTGCGGACTGCGAGTCGATGTTTAAATCGACCATTCGGTCCTCAGCAGGTGAGTACATTCGTATGGCACAAGGGCGGGCGTTGGGGGTAAGGCCGCCGCAATTTGCCAATCCTGTCTACGAGCAAAGTGCCCAAGGCACCTGGACAGGCGTCAATGGACCAAAGCTAGTTCAGGACTACCTGGTCCCTGGTACAAGTCTGATCGGTCATACTTTGAAGGGTGCCAACGAACCCGGCGTCGTAAAAACAACGACGGGCAATATGATTCACTTGCGTGCGGAAATCGCTGGGGAATCAACCAATATCGGCGTTAGCTATAACGCCATGAAAGAAAACTTCGGTCGAGAGGTAAAGTCTTACGTTAGAGAAAACGCTGAAGCTGTGGTCCTTTTCATCCACGGCGGCGGATCCAACACGACCGGACACCATGTTGCGGCAAATATCATGGACTTTCTTAACCCACGATCAGTCGATGTCATTTCTATTGATTTAAAATGGCATGGAGAGGGCTCGCGCAATTCCCCTGAAAGTGTGCGAAAGGAACTTGAAATTCTTCGTCAATACGTTCGCGTCTTAACGGGCAATACGAAAAAGCCGATTTTCTTGGTCGGTCACAGCATGGGCGGCGTCGTGGCTGATCTTTACATGCGTCACTTTCCTAAGGACGACTTATTTGCCGGGGTAATTTCGCTTTCGACTGTCGCGGATGCAGCACCGGGACAGTCTCTGGCAGTTAAGCGTCAACGTGAGGCTTCGGTAGAACGGCAAAATCAAAGTAACGAAATGATTCCTGCTGATGAACGAAACCTCGGGGCGATGCTAGCTCGGCAAGGGAAAATCTCTCCTACCTGCGGATTCTATTGCGATGTCATGATGACCGGCGTTGATTGGACGGTTCCAAGCCATCAAGGTGCTGATTACATACCGGCCCTCTATGTAATCGGACGTGGAGACGCGCTCTACCAAGGAAACGAGGCAGCCTTCACGACCGGAGTCGAGAAGCTTAAAAATGTGGAATTTGTTGTTTTCGAGCAACGACGCGATATCAAATCGAAAGACGGGCAGAAAATGACAATTGGCCATTTGATCTTTGATCACAAGCCCTTGGTCGAATTTTCACCTGACGTTCCATTGGAAATTCAGCAAAAGGTTTTTGAAGGAAAGATTGAAAAAGCGGAATTTGAAAAGCTTCGCGCAGACGGGCGACTTTTAATGGATCCGCAATTTATGTTCGAGGATTTGAAATCCCCTGAAATTTACGCGCGAATTCGCAATTTCATATCCCGAGTTGCTGGGCGCCCGCTGCCAAAAGTAGAACCAACGCGCGATCCGCTGGACGACATTGTTCAGGAGTATTTGAAGAACCTGGCCTTCCGAGAATTCGCCAAGTCTCATGCGTACCTTCATATGCGTGCCACTCAAAAGGGTACAGAGCTAGGTCAAGAAATCGGGAAAAACTCGAAAGCGATGGCGGTTTTGCAGGGCCTAGAAAAAAAGGGAACAATTTCTCCTGAACAGAAAGGCGAGCTTGCGGAATTGCGGACCAAAAACCAAGAGCTCCTTGCGATCATGTCGAACAAGGGCACGGTACTGCCCAAGAACCTAGAGGCTTTCAAAGCGCTGCAGACTGAACTTGATGTGATTAAATCGAAGATGGTCGACCAGGCTTTGGGCCAAATGCCGCAAACGACGACGGCCTTAAAGCTTGAAGCCGACAAAGTTAGGCAGGGGATCAATCAGCAACGGAAAATTGTCAATGAAGCGGAACTGTCGCTGACGTCAGAAGCGCTCAAAATTGCCCGCGTTGAAATAGACGCCGCTTACGAACGTATGATGGCGCAAGATGCTTTGGTGCGGGAGCTTTCCGGTGGGTATCTTTCGAAAAATTCGGTCAATGGAAGGTTTCCGCCAGGACTGTTTGAGAATCTACCGGTCAACATTCGTGAGGCCTACGACCGGTACGCAGAACTATCAGCGGGGTATCAAAAAGCTTTGCAAAAGTTCGACGCAAAGCTGCTGGAGGAAATCACAGCCGCTCGTGTGGTTTTAGCTGGAAGTTATTCAAGAAGTTTGGATGAAATCGTTCAAGCTGGCCGCGAGCTTAAAAGACTTAATGATCAATTGCGGTCCATTCAGTCGGAACTTGAATTGCGGTCTCAAAATCGAGCACGCCTCTGGTCGCAGCAGTTCGAATTGCAAATGCGCATGGCAAGACTAGTAGATCCCGGCTATTTCATACCGGAAATTTATACGATCGAGTTGCTCCTTTCAAAACAGCCAGATGATTTCATGGGAAACACACCGGAAGAAACCGCTGCCAAACGCAAAGACCTATCAAGTGTGTTGCAGAAAATCTGGTCGGATTGGAACTCGGTTTGGTCCGAACGCCCGCAAGGATCTGGCGACGCTGACGGTATGTACTAAGTCTCCAATTGAATTTGTGAGCTAAAATAATTTCACTCCGGTTCCGTTATCGTCCGGAGGTTCTCGACCTATCGAGAAACCTCCGTGGATTTCGTTCGGTATTCCGGATACTTGCGTCGAATTGGAAAACGCTTGTCCGGTACGATCCGTGCTACCCGGACAGAGTTGTTTCGACTTCCTGTTTTCGACATAGCGTCCGGGGGTTTTCTTGTTCAAAGCTAAAGCGCGGTTCCAGGTCACGATACTCGTTATTTCGATTTTTTTGATAGAGAGTTTGGTTCAGCCGTTATTGGCCCTCGAGTCCTCGGCATTCGGGCAACGCGCAAGCGCCGCTGAAATTTTCTCTGCTAGGCAGACGGTAGAACAATCGCGAAACGACTTTAAAGCTCTTCAAAATCAAGTAAGCCTACAAATGATCGAGGCGATGAAGACCGGCTTCGGCGGCAGAGACCCGATGCTGCGCGATTTGATGTCGGTCGACATGGGCGTTGTCGATGCCCAGGTTCCAGATTTTCGCAATGCCCCAGTGGATAGTGATCCCTTTTTCATGCGCTCACAAAAGTGGGTCGAAAGTCGCGAACAAGTCTCTGATTACGCGGTGATCGGAACAGAGCAAACAACAGAGATTCTTCTTCCTGAAAACGATCGCAAACTTGTATTGGACATTCCGCTGCGCTCGTTGATCGCAACGAGTGAATATCTCTTTTTTACACTTCACCCTAAAAGTGATTTATTTGACCGTCTTGCTGGCGAAAAAAATTCCGACGGTGAGGGGCTTTTTGTTGTCGAAACTGCGCTTCTAGTTAGCCATGCGAAAAAGAACACGCCGGTGCCTGTCTTCTTTTTACCCATCATGGGACGAGGCTGGCGATCGGGTTTAACTGCGATCGAGGTAGTTCAGGGCGACATTTTGGCAGTGACCAACGGGCGGGAAGTCATTCCATTTGCGATGAAAGACATCCGTGAAATGGTACAGATCTCAAAAATCAATTTGGATTTGTCTGTCATGATTAGCCTCACGAAGCGCGATGCCGACGGTATTGTTTCAGGGGACCGATTGATGCCGGCGCCTGGCTCAACGGCGCTACTTGGACTTGTGTTGACAGGTCTCGACACCCGTCGACCTGGCTACAATTTCTTTAAAGACTTTAAGGCTCTGGGCGTGCGGCGGGACGAATCCAAGTCGTTTCGTCTAATTGCAGAATCCTTGTTTATGAAAATCCTCGGCGTAGAAGTGGCTGAGGCACAAACAGAAGAAGATCCTGTTGCAGCAGCTATTAAACGAAGTGCTATTTTCGGGTCGATTGTCGGCATCACGATAATTACGGCATTTGTCTTAAAATATAAAGTCCCCTCAATTCGACTTCGACTTGATGAAATTCATAAGTACCGACGCGCACTTGACCCGGAGACTGTAGACCGAGAAAAGATGAAGGGGTTTCGGGAATTCATGCGAATTGAAGGCTCGATTTTAGCTTCGATTGCACAGTTCCCATTGATCACTCCGGGGATCGCGGTCCAATACTTTGTCGATCGCCACCTGCCAAGTCTTGGCGCTGGTGATCACACGCTGATGCGAAAGGTATTGCATCAAACTGTGTATCCAAATCTTCGCCACTTCGGAAAAATCTCCGTTAACGAAAAGGTGACGATTCTAGGGACGGGATATGCGGCAACTGCCGGAATTGGATTGGGTGCACTACACTATTTCTATTTACTGCCGATGTTTATTCAGGCCGTCAGTCCATCTTTGCCGCCGGGCCTCAGTTATGCTTTGAATGAAAGCTTTAGCTCAGCCAACCGCCAGACTCAGGCAGTACTGTTCACTAACCTCCTAGTTGGTGCTTCGATAGGGATCCTTCGTGGCCCTGCCGATTTCACAATGGATGCAAAGAGCCAAGTTGTCGAAGAACTTTATGCAAGGGTTGATAATGATCTTCGCCGGCTAGGGCTAAATCCGAATGATCCGAAAATCCAGAGCCGGCGTGAAGAAATGCGAGATGCACTTGTCAACCTCACGCTGATTCAAAAAGGATTGCCATCAACGGCCGAAATTCTTTTTGATACGATGAGCCTTTATAGCTCAATTGCAAAGAGCCGGGGCTTTGCGGCGCCAAGTAACTCGACTTTGCTAGCGAACCTAAATCCGTTGGCGGCAGATACTGTCGAGTACGAAAAGGATAATGCCGGAAATCTGAAATTAGGCGAAGATGGAAAGCCAGTTATCAAAGAGGGAAGTTTTATTCTGTCCTCACGGCGTGGACTTTTACCGAACGTTCTAAGTCGTGCACTTGTTCAAGCCAAAGCTTGGCACGAAGCAAGTCCATCTCCTGACACCGAGAAAGCGGTAAAGCTTGTCGAACTTTTAATCTCGGACTCCGAGCGCCTTCGAAAGTCTCTTCCAATTGTTGCGAAGGCGGTCCTTCGGTATCTGGAAAGCCCTTCGGCTTTGGTCGGTGGCAATCAAATCGAAAAAAGTGTGCGCGATCAGGACTTGCGACGTCTGAGAAACGAAATTCGTGAGATCAGTACTCGGGCAATGGCGTTTCGTCAGTTGATCGTCATGGCGAGTTATGAGGGCCCTACAGAGTACACTGCGCGCTACCTTCCGGTTACATGGACAAAAGAGTTTGGGAGTGGCGCAGCGAATATGGCGGTGCTTTATTTACGCCAAGCTGTCGCAAGCCAACTGGATGGAGCCACGGTCGACAATCTAGTTGCAAAACGAGAAGATATTTTGCGCTATAGGAATATCGCAAAAGAAGAAGCACTTCAAAAGCTAAAAGAGGTTCGACCAGACCTTGCAAGCAAATCAGATGCGGAGATTCTTGATGATCCGAATTTGCAGGCAGAGCTGCTCCAGCGCGCAAACATTGCCGCCAAAGCGCATGGGGATCAACAACGTGCGGAAGAAAACGCTAACCGGTTCAAGCCAGAATCTGGATGGATCGAACAGTGGCGACATCGTCAATCGTTGACCAGGGCAGAGGCACGTTTGGCGCAGTATGCTTTACAAAGCGCAGATAAGCCTGAGCTTTTGACGAAGGAAAATTTGGAGTTGCAGCTGCGCGACTTTTACACACATGAAAGTGGAAAGCAGATTGGTTTGCGAATTCAGGAGCTTGCCCCCGAGAGCGAAAAAGATAAACGGTCTGCTGGGCGTGCTCCATGGCAATCGGAAAACGAGAAATACGAAACGATGCTCAAAGAAATCCAAGAGAAATCGGAACTGGTTGCAAAGCAACAGTTTGAAACTCTTGGTATGAAGACATACATGGCGAAGCTAAGTCCACTGGAGCAAACACGACTTCGGCTTCAAACACATGCATCGATCTATTTAGCAGCCTACCGAGATGCGACCACGATGACGGATATTGTGAGCGCTTTGGATCCCGCTCAACCTGGCGTGACTCAGGGCTTGAGACAGGCTCTAACTCGTCAAACGGATAAAGATCTCCAAGTTTTGACGGATCTCGAAGCAGAGCGATCTTATGAGCTTGATAGAAAGCTTCTTCGGTTTCGGCGAGCGGTTGTGTCGACAGTTGCAAGTACTGCCAATCGAGGACTTCGAATCATCGATTCGATGTTTAATGATCAGAGTATTGATCGTGGAGCACTTGGCGTCATTCAACGGCGAGTTCCATTTGCAGAAGAACTGGTCAGTGCAAACATTCGAAACTTGAAATTTTGGCCGGTAGCGTTCTCTGTCAGCTGGGCATGGAGCCATTTCGCGTTAGGCACTGGCATCGGGTATTCATTTTGGGTCACGTCGATTCTGACTCAAGGGATCTTTGTCATGGCGCCAGTTCAGTGGTTGTTTAGAAACTACCGAATGCAGTCTTTTAAACCCTATGACAGCAATAAGCCCGGGTGGTCTGGAGTGTTTCACTTAGGAGGGAAGTATGGCGTGGCAGAAATGCTGGCTTACTCGGTGACCTTTGTTGCCATCATGCCGGCGGTCTTGCTTTCGACGGATGTAGGAAGAATATTGACAGAACGGGTAGGCTCTCCGCTGATCCAATCAATGCAGTCGTTCTCAATGTTGGAAGTGTCGACGGCTCTGACGGTGGGCATTTTGTCTTACATTGCTGGAAGCAAAGTCTACGAAAACTGGAAAATGAAAACAGTCATGGCCCGTTTGTCTTTATTGAAAGAAGAGACGTCCACGGTGAACGTGGCGCGTGATACGAAAGCAGTCCAGACTTCCACCGAAGCAATTGGTTTCGGTGGTTCGTGCGAAGGAAGTTTTGTCGGTGTAGGTCGGTAAGTGAAAGGACTTCAGAACAAGGTGATCTATTTTGATACGCCTCTAAAAACCTGTAGAATAACTTGCATGCGTTTTCACAAAGTCACTTCATTACTGCTTACAGTATTCTTGCCGGTCGCTTTGTTTGCTTCCTCTGTTTCTGCTGAAGAACTTCAGTGCTACGAAAAGGAAATCGACTACCGAACGTTTAAGCCGTTTGCTTCCAGCGATTTACACGCTTCGGAAAAAAGAGACTGGGACCTAGTAAGCCGACCACAGATTGGTATCATCGACCTAATGCACGCGTATGCAGTGTATAAAATGGAGCACACTCGCGCGCAGGCGCTAACGTCGGATAAAGCGAAGCACTGCTATATTGGCTGCGTCGTGAGTCTTTCAACAAGCGCAAAAGTTTCGGACTATTTGGGTTGGCTTAAAGAAGATCTCGACTTATCTGACTGTCAAGCTGACACATTGTTCGAGCCAGCTGATCAAGTAGCGACTTCTCTGGGTGCAAGGCTTGGTGCACGCGACAAAAAAGAGTGTGCAATCTATTGCCGCGATCAGTTTTCGAAACGGCGATAGTACTTAGGAGTGAATAAGACGCCGTCAGTGAGGTTCGCCTTAAAGACGAGGACTTCTTTAATTCCAAGTCCTTTCATAAGACCAAGAACGAGGAGCAGATTTGTCGATTCGGTGTCTGCGTACGGTCCAACTAGATCTTTCGGTGTTCTCTGAATCAATTTTGGAATTTCATTTTCTAGGGCTGTCGTCGTCAACGGATCTGCTTGTGATAGTCCCAGCTGATTTCTGATCGAGTTCCCAAACACTCCTCCAATTCCGACAACAGTTTTCTTGATTTCAAAACCTTTTGCCGCCGTCGCAAGTCGACGGGCATATGCGGTAGCGTACTGAATAGCAGAAGAAGCGTGCGATTTTTGAATCGGGTTAGGTGATTGGCCCGCCGTTCGGTTCTGTATTGTGGACAGTACGTGGTTTTTAAATGATACGGACGCAAGGTGTCCGCCTAGCATTTTAGCCGTACCGCTATCGTTGACTAATTGGAAGCTTGCGCCGCCGATGTCGAAGGACGTGAAGTCACTTGTTTTCAACTGTGACGCGAATCCAGCGGCACGATGCCCAAGCTCGGCTTCCTCCTGCTGACTGATCACCGTAAAAACCATGTTTTTGCTCGCGAGGTTTGTTTTCAACTCGCTGATATTTCCCGCCTCTCGAGCTGCCTGAGTTGCCACAACGGCGAGTTGATTTAGTGAAATGCCGTTTAGGGTCGCGAGCTCGGCGAGCGCCAATATCTTTTCGCTGGCTTCGCTTATAAATTTCGAATTCAGGTTTCCGTCTCTGTCGATATTCTCCTTGAAGGCGATCGCTATTTGATCTTCCGCGAGAACTTTTAAAATCTTAATTTCACAAATGTCGACGACAGCTACTTTGATCTTTGTCGACCCTGATCCGACATCCATCGCTCCGCGAACCAATTCGCATTTGGTGGCTGCTGAGCTTTGGTGTTTTTGTTCCGAACTTGAAGCGCAGCCAGTAAATCCGAAAGCCGATGTTAGGAGGCTGAGAAGGCAAATGATATAGCGTACTGAGATATTGTTTCGAAGTCGCGTCATCTTGCTATTAATGACATTCGCCTTTGACGTTTTCAAGTCGAGAGATAAGCTATGATCGGGGGTTGACCGTGTATCCGCCAAAAAACTTCTGCCAATTGTTTTACCGCGCGACTCTGTGTGGCCTCGTCTCGATGTTGAGCGGCTGCAGTTTAGGCCCATGGACTTCGGAACAGGCACAAGTTGATCGCTTCCGCCACGAGCTAGCGATGACAAACTTTCGACTTCAACGCTCTCATTTTGATGAAGTTAAAAAAGCATTCGCCGACTCGAGGGATCTCGGGACCTATAGTGGCCTGGTAGGAGAATTTGCCAGTAGCGGGACGAGTCGCTTGAAAGAGCGACTGGACACATTTGAGGAAATCCAAGTTTTTGTCGGAGCGGAGACCTTCGCGGTTTGTTTTTTAAAGAAGACGCCACCACTTTTGATTTGCGATACGTCAGAAACTCCCTATATCGATCGAATTCAAATAGATCACCCGCTGCCTGATTTAAAGTCGAGTCTCGACCGAGTCTCTGGTCGATAAAAGGACATAAAAAAACTCAGGCCTGGAACTTCCAGCCTGAGTTTTTCTGAAGTGCTATTTACGTTGGACTAGCGTCCACCCTCTACAGCGATGCGACCTTTGGAACCGAAGAGGTTAGAAGAAACAGCTTCAATTGTGACCTTCGTAATTAGTCGGTCTTGGTCTCTTCCTCCACGGCGTTGTGGGCCATCGAAATCAAAATAAATTTCTTGGTTTTCAGAAAGTTTGAGATTCTGAAGTTCAACGTATTCTCCATTTCCGAAGTATACGCGAGCGATTCTTACTTCCACCGAATCATCTTTGGCGATGATTTTAATGCCGTCGAAACGTCCTTCTTGAATTCCAACTGCAATTTCTTTGTACTCAAAGCGGCTTTTGCTAAAGGTGTCAGTTCGACCGAGAGGCCGGAAAGTGAGTGGGCGCGGGCGCACAGGTCCGCCACCGACACCACCGCCGCCTGGTCCTGGAGGGCGACCACCGGGTCCGGCTCCTCCGCCAGGCACCGGAGGGCGACCTGGTCCTTGACGAGTGATGTAGCCGTCAAGCTTTACCCAGGCTGGAGGATCGTGTCGCTCTATACGACCTGGGCCTACAAAATCAGGAGTGTCGATGCCGTAGAAAGTAATAGTCTGAATGCAACGGCCATCAGGGAAACCATCCATCACGTCATCCACATTCAGCCATTGTGACTGCTGAAACGGAGCGAGTTGTATTCCAGCGCCGGAGCTGCCATTGGTGGTCGATGTCGACCTGGGCGACCTGGCGGCGGTGCCATCGGCGGCTGACCGTCGTTAAGGTCTAACATATCACCCATCTGACCGAATCGGTCAGCTCGGGCGTATTCGATGTAGGCACGCGTAAGCCAAACACTGTCGTTGGTGGCTGTAAACTTGATGTGGGAGAGATTGCACTGAAGTCCTGGGTTTTGCGACAAATCCAGTTTGTAAGAGGACTCGCCTCGGCGGCCATCGCCTATCTGTATGTGACCGAGGTCGATCATTCGCCCCTGGCGCTGACGTTCGAGATTTCGTTCCCAGCGTTGAGCTTCTGCAGTCGTCGCAACTGAGCCTGTAATGACAAGTGCCAGAACGGCGAGTGTGGGTTTCGATATTCGGTTCATGTTAACCGGTCTCCTTGAAAGCTTTGTTTGTTTGAGATTCGAATTCTTGGAAATGTCAGCCCAGGCATTGCAAATACAGGCCCAAGGCAAACTTCGAAATTGCAATCGCCTTTAGGCAGAGAAGGCCGAGCAGTTTGCCATGCCACATACCTTAATTCGTGGTCTTGGCGGAAGAAATCGGCGTCCTCGGATGAAGTTATTTCTTAGTGAACGGGATCGGCACAGATCGACAGTGTCCAATTGCACCACTTCGTGGGATTATCGGACGCTATGACATCTGATAACAAAAATGGCGGTCTACGATCATTCAACGATGCGGGTCTCTATCCTCCCATCGTTGAAGTTCTTAAAGCGATGAAAATTTCGGTTCCAACAAAAATTCAGGCAGAGATATTAGGCCCGGCGAGGGACGGTCTCGACATCATCGCTATTTCGGCGACAGGCAGCGGCAAAACTATTGCCTATCTATTGCCGCTTTTTGAAATGTTGAAACGAGATGAAAGAACTCGCGGCCTTATTCTGACGCCGACGCGAGAAACCGCGGATCAGATTTTGAAAGTACTTGAACCGTTTGCGGACGAACTAGGTCTAAGTTTAAGTCTTGTTATTGGTGGTCGATCAGCTGCCAAGCAAGAAAATGAATTGAAAAGTCGCGCAAGAATCGTTGTTGCGACACCTGGTCGGCTAAATGATCATCTTTTAAATAACAAGCTGCTACTTCAGGAGACTAGATTTGTCGTCGTCGACGAAGCTGACCGAATGTTGGATATGGGGTTTGCTCCGCAGCTTCAATTCATTCAGAAAACTATGCGCGGCAAATGGCAGACGATTTTGTGTTCCGCGAGCTCGTTGGAACAGATCCAAAAAGTTTCTCATGTATTTGCTCAGTCCGAGCCTGTTGTGGTCTCGTCTGGTTCCGTAGAAGCTCCAGTCGAAAAACTCAACCAGACAGTCGTTCGCCTTGAAAGAAAAGACAAAAGTCGGCGGCTTATGACGGATATTGAAAGTTGCAAAGGAAGTGTCCTGGTATTTGCGGCTAGCCAAGAACGCTGTGACTTAGTTCACAGATTTCTTAGTAAAGCGGGTGTGAATGTCGACCTCTTGCATGGAGGCCTACGTCAAGGTCACAGAAATCGAGTCATGCGAGATTTTCGCGGGAAAGTGATCAAGGTTTTGATTGCCACCGATGTTCTGGCGCGTGGACTTGATGTCGATCATGTCGATCTAGTCATCAACGTCGATCTACCATATCACGCGGAAGACTTTCTTCACAGAATTGGGCGAACGGCACGAGCTGGCCGATCAGGCAGAGCGATCACCTACATCACCCCGGATGATCACAAAAAGCTTCCAGATATCGAACGATATTTGGAAGGAGCAAAATTTGAGTGATCATTCCTTCAGCTAGTTGATTGGGACAGGAATGATTTTGACAATCGGGAACTTACACGGTGACAGAATGCGGCGGTTCACCATGCTCGGTCTGCGGTAAAGTATGCTGCGAAGATTGCACTACCGAGCGGGGTGGAAACAGCTTTAAAGCCGATTAGTCGCCATCTTCAAATCAGCCTGCAACGGCTGAAGTCAGTTATTCTCGCAATAGCAATTCTCGTCAGTGTTTTGCCTACAGCGGCTTTTTCACAAGTGTTTCAAGTGGACATTGAAATGCCATCGGCCGCTGAAGGCGGAGCGCCAACAGACTTCCGATTTCATGGTCGTCGATTTAATAGACAGTCGGCTCTCAATAATGAACCGGCTCGTTCAAGGCAGCCAGTCATCTTGGCTCATGGGATTTTGAACTCCTATGGCATTACGGAAAAGCTTGCACGATTTTTGGAAAGCCAGGGATTTGACGTTTGGGTCTACAACCAGCCCGGATTCGGTCAAGAAGGCAAAGTGACCAAGGCTGTACAAAGCACGAGTGGGGATTATGGGCTGATGGCCCTCGTGAACGGCGTTGATAAGATGGTCGAACACGTAACGAAAGCAACCGGACAGAAGCCCATTTTTGGTGGGTTTTCACTGGGCGGCATCGCACTGGAACTTTATCTTCAAGGTGTCGTCTCGATCGATGGTGAAGGCAACGCTGAGATCGATAAAAGAAAATCGGTTGAAAGACAAAAAAGTATTTCACGTGCTGTCTTTCTTGGTACCCCGGTCCTATCTTTCAATGAAATGACAAGAGGTCTAAAGCTGATATACGGCGCCGCCTATTGCGTTGGGTGTATCGTAGGCGATCGCGGTGGATTTTTAGATTTTGGACTAGGGAGAAAGGGATCGATTGTTGGTAAAGCGGCCGGAGTTTCTACGGCACTCACTCCCTCAGTTCTTTTGAACTTCTATTTGCAAGACGTAACCAACTATCACAATCTCGATGCGGACTCTCGCTTAACAGAAAAGTACCTTGCTTCGCGGTTCTCAAATATTCACTCGGATCTCGTTCAAGATCTTGTCAAGGCATCTCGGAAATCAGATAATCTTAAATCTCTGCCGCTAGAGCATGTCGACGCGATCTATGTTGTAGGCACCAAAGACGGACTTGCGAATTACAAACAAATTCGAACTATGTTTGAGAAAAGGCGCGAGTTCAATCCACATCACCAAATGATTACTGTTGAAGGCGCTGGTCACCTGGATCTTATGGAAAACAAAGTTATCGAAAGTAAGTTCGGCGAAATGCTAGGCGATCGGTTGAGGTCACCAAGCAATAAACAGTGGTTTTTGATGTGCAAAGATTCGTTCCGGGCCCTGTAGCTGAATCTAGCATATTAGTCAGCTCGAACTCGAAAAACCTGACTTTGCGGGTGCGACCCGTGAAAACTCATGACTACCCAGTGGTATTCACCGTTGTCAGAGGTCAGACCTAAATTCTTTAGCTCCGCCAATGTCACGTTAACAAGTCCGCCTTGCCGGGTGATCGCCGCGCCATTTGTGGGGACTGTAAGTTCGACTGAGTTTTCTGCAGTTGGAGGAGATCCAGCTGCCATGATTTTAAACGGCGTCTCGCAGCCCGTTCCATCGGTGGTCCATGCGAACTCGAACAGTTTTCCGTTAGTAAGATCTACTTCGGCGCAATCACTTGGTGTCACCATTCGAATTTGACATCCACCAGTGATGTTTGCTGCAAGCGCAGGTTGAGTGGAGCAAGTACCGCCGCCTGATTTTCCGAGGCCGCCTGGGCCTCCAGATCCGCCGCCACTTTGACTGCAGGAAACCGTGGCAATCGCCGCGATGAGCGAAACAAGTGCAAGCAGTGAGAGCTTCAATTTTGGAGATCTCATAGATAGTCCCTTTTAATTTTCGCTTTGATACGATCAACAAATTCCGCGGGGGCTAGAATCCGCAGCGTCACACCATTTTCGTCATAGGATTCGTTCAAAACTTTCGCTTTTTCGCGAATTTCACCAATGATTCCCTGAGATTCGTAAGGAACAAGGACCGCTTCGTCCCGCATTTTAGCTTCGAAGTGGCGAATCAATGTTCCGCGAAGCTCTGCGACATGCTCTGGGTTTAATGCTGAGAGTAAGATCGCCCGAGGAAATTCACGTTTCAGAAAAACGACTTCTTCCGCAGGAACACGGTCGATTTTGTTGAGTATAAGGAAGCTCTCAACATCTTTTACGCCGAGTTCTTCCAATACTTTTTGAGTGACGGTTAGCTGACTACGAAATTCCGGATCCGCCGCATCGACGATAAAAAGCAGAAGCGACGCATTCCCAGCCTCATCCAAAGTCGACCGGAACGAAGCGACGAGATTGTGGGGAAGCTTTTTGATGAATCCCACAGTGTCTGAGACCAGGACGCGAGGAGTGGTTTCGGGATAAAGCATTCGCACTGTTGTATCGAGGGTCGCAAAGAGTTTATCGGCAATGTAAACATCACTGCCAGTCAATGCCCGCATGAGAGACGATTTCCCCGCGTTCGTATAGCCAACCAATGCTACTGTGTTTTCTTGCGAACGACGCGATCGACGTGTGTCTTGTTCTTGATCGATCGCAGAAAACTCGTCTTTCAGGGCCTTGATGCGATCCCGAATGGCCCGCCGATCAAGTTCCAGGGTGGATTCTCCGGCACCTTTTCCGCCCATTCCGCCAGCGCTTCCGCGGTCATCATCGCCGGAAGTTTCACGAAGCCTCGGGGCTACATAGGTCAGTCTTGCGATTTCAACTTGAAGCTTCGCCGCGCGCGTTTTGGCATGTCGACTGAAGATTTCTATGATCACACCAGTGCGATCGAGCGCTTTTGCGGACGTCGCCTTTTCGAGATTGCGAAGCTGTGAGGGTGAAAGCTCGCAATCAAAAACGACGTGTTCAGCAAGTTCCACGGGTGCGCCGTTTGCCGATTCAGGCGCATGACTGGGTCCGAGCTCTTCAACCTCGTCCTCATCGACGGCTTCGTGATTGGCCAATTCTTCCGCAAGTTCTTCGTCCTCAAGGCGCTTTTCTTCATCTTCTTTTTCTTTTCTCAGTGCGGCCTTATGTTTTTTCTTCGCAACATAAGGCCCTACTTCGCCCGGACCGCCGGTCCACTTTGCAAGTTCGCGAAGTTTTCCTTCGCCGAGGACCACGGCGGAGTTCGTCGATTTACGCTTTTGCCAAAGTCGTCCAATGACTCGGTAGCCAAGTGTTGTAACGAGGCGTTCGAGTTCATCCAGCGAGCTTTGTAGCTCGTGATCGGTGAGGCCAGGAGTTTTAACTCCGACAAGAACAGCGGTGGGGATTTTAGGAGTCTGATCGTAAATGCTCATCTGGGTGCCAGACCTAGCATGCAAGTCACGGAGGGAGAAGCAGTCTCTGCTTGAAATCTTAGCAATGTCAGGATTTGCAATTGGTTTTCTGAACGGTTTCCTAACTCGATCCCAACTCGCATTTTAAACCGTCAGCGCGATATGAAACGCCTGCTCGTTAACAAAGTCATCGGAGGTTTCGTGAAGAATTTTACCAAGATTGCCGCTCTAGCGGCGGGTATGATGTCGGTTTTCGCGCTGGGATCAACGGCTAGCGCCGCTTGTCCAGCGGGACTTGACAGTCGTGGAGTCGTTTCAGGCAAAGAGATCTGCGCTTTACGCGGGAAATACCTTAGCCAACAACTGACACTTACGTCAGGTCAGGATTATGTTTTAGAAGGTGGCGTTTATATTGGTGGCGATAACGCGTCAAATTCCGTGCTCTATATCGAGCCGGGAGTAAAAGTCTTTGGCCAATCAGGTGCTGACTTCTTAGTTATCACACGTGGATCGAGAATTTACGCTCAGGGCACTGCTCAATCTCCTATTGTTTTCACATCTGCAAAGACTTCGGGCCGCAAGCGCGGCGAGTGGGGCGGATTAGTACTCAATGGAAACGCGACAATCAATGCTTGCAAAGCGGGCGCAACGGTTTGTGAAGGTGAAGGCGAAGGCGGTACTGGCAAATACGGTGGCACAGACGACGACGACAGCACCGGTATCCTAAAATATGTACGTGTTGAATTCGCTGGCTTCCCTGTTTCGCCAGATAACGAGCTCAACGGAATCACTTTTAACGCCATTGGCCGAAACACGATCGTAGATTACATCCAGGTTCACATGAACGCAGACGATGGAATCGAGTTTTTCGGTGGTACAGTTGCGGTGAAACACGTTGTTCTGAGCGGCAACGAAGACGATTCTCTCGACTGGGATTTTGGCTGGCGCGGTCGCGCTCAATTCGTCCTCATTCAGCAGTACTCTGATGCTGCAGATAACGGCTTTGAATCTGACAACAATAAATCACCACAAAATGCGTCGCCACGATCTTTGCCAACTTTGTCGAACGTGACGATGATTGGAGCTGAGACAAAAGGTGCTTATGGTATGCTGCTTCGAAAAGGAACTGGCGCTCGTTTGTCGAACATGCTGATCACCGGCTTTGCAAAAGCAGGGATCGACATCGATGACACAGAAACCTTCAACCACGGTGCTTCGGCTACTGGCGCGACGCTTGTTCCGTCTGGGTTGACGATGACGAACTCAATTGTCTTCAACAAAAAGAACTTCGAAGTCGGCGAAACAGACTCTACTGGTGCATTGATCCAAGAGCCATGGCTGATCGAATCTTGGTTTAAAACACAGGATGGCAACATGACTTCGGATCCAATGCTTGCGGGTTGGTTCCCGAAAGCAGGTAGCCCTGCTATCGGAGCCGGTGTTGCTTCGGAAGATACTTGGTTTGATTTTGTTGATTACGTCGGTGCTTTTGCTGATCAAAAAGATGATTGGACAAAAGGTTGGATTCAAACGGCACGTGACTAATTCAAAGGTACAAGTAAAACTGCGGATAGCGGTAAACTTAGCGGTGCTCGCAAAGACCTTTTCAGGTCTTGCAGGCATTGCCCGTTTCGGAGCATCAGCTCTGGTTTACACCTTTCTGGGAGCGGCATTTTTCAGTGTTGCTTCTTTCGGTCAAACGCCAAGTCCGACTTCAAAAACATCCTTTCCTTCGACTGAGTTGAAAGGAAATGGCGTTCTTGAAATCAGTGTCTTTCGAGAGACGAAGGATGGATCACTCGTAGTTCTTGGTCAGCAAGAAGTCCTTGTTGATGGCATTTCAGTTTTAGTCGGAGAATCGGGTTTCCTTCGATTAGAAGTGAGTCCGGGTTTTCATAAAATAGGGCTGCCTTTGATCGAAGGTGATGTTCAGGTGGAAGTGGACCGTGATCGAACCGCGGTTGCTGTACTGCGGTTACGAGAAAAGCTGATCGTTGCTGACGTTGAAAACGCGTCAAGCCGATCTAGTGAATCTCCGCAAATGGACCTTGCGGTCGGCGGGTCAGCCGACCCGCTGGCTGGCCAAAAAACTGGCAAGAGAAAAATTGTGTTCAAAAACGCCGACGGTTTTCCGATCTCATCGGCGCGGGTTTTTCTAGATGAACCAGACCGTGCCACCGGAAAAGATATTCTCGAATCCGACTCCAAAGGTGAAGTGATCATCGAAAATTCCCTGGGATCAGGTTTCACAGTTACTCACCAACAATTCGAATCTCAATCATTTATTCCAGCCGGAGTCGCCGGCAGCCAAATGCCAGAGATCTTACTTACGCTGAAAGAAGCGACATCTGAGCTTGAAGAGGTGCGAGTGCTAGCTCCCGTGATTCGCGGCGGAATAAGTGCGCTGGTGGAATTGCGACGAAAAAATCGAGGGGTGGCAGAGGTCCTTGGTTCCGAACAAATGGCACGCACCGGGGACAGTGACGCGGCAGCTAGTCTTCGTCGAGTGACCGGACTGACACTTGTAGCAGGAAAGTACGTCTACATCCGAGGCCTCGGTGAGCGATATTCGTCGATCCTTCTGAACGACTCGACTTTGTCTAGTCCCGAACCCGCAAGAAGGGTGGTGCCGTTAGATCTATTTCCCACCAACGTTCTTGAGTCTGTAGTCATTGAAAAGTCGTATTCGTCCGAGCTTCCCGGCGAGTTTGGGGGAGGAACAATCAGGATCGGTACAAAGCCAATCCCTGATCGGTTTTCGGCGAAGGTTTCTTTGGGTTTGGGATTCGGCGCAGATTCGCAAAGCTTAAGCTACGATGGTGGCCAACTAGATTTTTTTGGAATCGATGATGGAACCAGGCAACTGCCATCTCTCATTTCGGATCAGACCTCCGACGGACGGCGTTTAAAGGAGCAAAATCCGCTTTTCTTAAATGGATTTACAGCGACCGAATTACAGGCGATGGGTCGCAGCTTTAAAAATACGTGGTCAGCAACAGAAGACACTGTCACTGCTGTACCCAGCCTTAGCTTGTCAATCGGCAACCGATTTCAGCCAGCTCCGCGTTTTACAGTCGGCGGTCAGCTGGGGGCACTATTCGGATCAGATGCGGATTTTTTGGAAAAAAAGTCTACGCGATATTCGATTGGAAGCGGGGGGGGGCTAGTTTCGGACTCGGACTCGGTGTCGTTAGAAGCGACGAGAGAAGTTCGTCTTGCCGGCACCACTGACTTCGGCGCAAGTATGAAAACAACGGCCGGTGAACAAAAAGTGTCCTCGTCACTTTTGATTCTTCGAAACTCCGAAGACTCGGTGGCCTCAAGTAAAGAGTCAAACTCCAATGGGCGCTATCAGACAACCGACCTCAATTGGGTTGAACGACAACTTTTCATTCGGCAATTGAGAGGCGAACACGAACTAAAGCCTTTCACCGTTAAGTGGCGACATTCGTTATCAGATGCCAGCCGAATCGCCCCCGATAGCAGGTCGCATCGGTATATCTTTGAAAACGGTCGCTACGTTTTTTCTACGCGGGCAGATGGAAATCAGCGCAGCTTTTCGCAGTTGAACGATCGAACGGTCGAGTGGGGCGCAGATATTAAATCGAGTCTAGAGACTACTGACTTGGGTCGGTGGGATCTTAGTCTTGGGCTCGTCAAGACAGAGCGCACTCGAGCGTCAGGACTTCGTAGGTTTCACTTTCGCGATGTTCGTGGTCCCGGTTCGAATTTAGATCTAACAAAACCTGTCGAAGAAATTCTCAACGAAGAAAATATTTCTCCGAATTCATTTCAGGTATTGGAAACAACGCGCGAAACCGACAATTATCGCGCGGGTCAGACCGTTCACGGACGGTCGGCTACACTGGATTGGATTCCACGTTCAGGAATTCGAATCTCCTACGGGGTTCGTCACGAAACTTCGGAACAAGACGTCCTCACTTATAATTTGTTTGATCCCGAAAATAAACCGGTTAGAGCGGGGCTTTTTTCAGAGGATATTTTGCCAGCACTAGGCGCCTCGTGGGAGTTTGCTGTGAGCGGGTCGAGTCGCCAACAGTTAAGAACCACTTATTCGGAAACGGTGTCGCGACCTGACTTTAAAGAACTATCGACCGCGCCTTATACTGACGAGGAAACTGGCCAGGAGATTATCGGAAATAGTCGTTTGCGCGGAGCGATTTTGAAAAATACAGATGTTCGGTACGAATGGTACATGAATACTGAAGAGTCATTATCCCTTGCGGTATTTCGAAAAGAATTTCAGCACCCGATTGAGCAAATAATCCGGCCTGGATCAGATGGGACTATCCGCAGTTTCGACAATGCAGAATCGGCCTTGAATACCGGGGTCGAGTTCGAAACCCGGATCAAACTTCGCCGGATCAGCGATCTATTGCGACGTTTGACGTTCGCCACGAACATTGCCTTAATCGAATCAACGGTCGAGCTGAGCGCGGGCAATCAAGGTGTGCAAACATCCAACTCTCGGCCCCTTCAAGGGCAATCGCCTTGGGTGGTAAACCTTCAGCTCTTCTATGATCGGCCAACATCAAAGATAAATGCAGGTCTTTTGTTTAATATGATCGGTCCTCGAGTACGAGAGGCAGCATCGGGGGGACTTCCAGATCTCTACGAGCAACCAATTCAACAACTCGACGCGGTTGCATCTTGGTCAATGGCTGATCAGCCGTTCACCTGGCAATTGCGACTAAAAAACCTTCTTGATCCTGAAACCAAATTAACTCAGGGCGATCAAACGGCACTTAGTTACCGTCGTGGTCGTGCGCTCTCTGTTTCAATGTCGGCGGTGTTTTGATGAAGAGCTGGTTGGCAGCAATTACGTTTGTATATGGAATGATTGGTTGTGGGTACCATGACTCACGCTCGATCCACGATGCTCCTTCTGAAAAGCTATCTGACTCGAGGGCACTGACAGAAAAAGAAGAAATTCAGTCGGAAATCCAATCCGGTCGGGTTGACCTTTTGTTCGCACGAATAGACAACGGAATGAGCTTAGATTTTCGAGTTTCAAAGGGGAAGACGCTGCTCATGGAGGCAGCCGTATGGGGGCAGGTAGAAATTGTACGTGGCCTTCTCGCGCGCGGCGCCGATCCGCTGGCCATAGATGACGACGGAAAAACTGTTCGTGATCATGCCCTCGGCAACACTGAAATTCTTCGCCTATTGCCAAACGTATTGGATGCAGAAACTGTCTTTCGTATTTTTCTGCTCGTCGAGAATGGTGACTATCGTAAATTGAAAGCCGAACTTGATTCGGGCGTTGATCCAAATTTAAGAAATTCGGTTGGTGATACATTGCTGATCCATTCTGTACGACGTGGAGTCCGATCGGTCGTTGCGACACTTGTCAGGTATCCTGGAATTGCTATTCAGGAACGAGATCAAAGTGGAAAAACAGCTCTTAAGATTTCTCGTGAATTAGGAAATGCGCAGATAGAAAAAGAATTGCTTGCCCGTGGTGCAACTGAATAGGAGTGGTGGTATGGAAGAGAAATTTTTTGAAGTCGCTCACTTGGCTGATCGAGGCGTTTTGTATTTGCTCGTCATTCTAAGTTTGGTCAGTCTCCTCATTATAGTTGAACGGTATTTGACTTTGACCAAAGCAGCGAGGCGAGCCAGCGATTTGAATGCTGGAATTCAAAAAGTTTTGGCCAGCGCAAATCTCGAAAGCTATAAATCACTATTGGGAGTCGGTGGTGATTTGGAGAATCGGTCTGTAGATCTCGGTATTCAAGCGATCCGAGTTTCAGGAGCCCGAGGCTTAAGAGAATCGTTTGAAACGTTGATTCTCCTTGAGAAACCGAAGCTCGAGCGGTCGCTTGGATTTCTAGCTACGGTCGGAGCAAACGCTCCCTATATTGGACTTTTCGGAACCGTGCTTGGAATCATGAAAGCATTTAAAGATCTCGGCGGCGCTTCGGAAGGTGGGCAAGGTGCAGTTATGGCCGGAATCTCTGGCGCGTTGATCGCGACCGCAGCCGGGCTCATGGTTGCGATTCCAGCAGTCTTGGCATTTAACTACTTTCAAAAGCTAGTAAAACAAGTCGTTACAACGATGGAAGCGATTCGTGAACTCGCAGTGATAGTGGCCGAAAGAGGCTCGTGATGGCTAGCAAAGCTTCAAGTGATCAAGACGTCATCGCTGATATAAACATTGTTCCCTTGGTCGATATTATTCTTGTCGTTCTGATTATCTTCATGGTTACGGCGACCACGTTTTCTGGAAAGGAAGTAGAAGTCGAGCTTCCAAAGGCTTCTAGCGGAGGAGATACTTCAGCTGCGCCGCTAACGGTTCAAGTGAACTCGGTAGGTCGGTTTTTTGTTAATGGAATTGAGATTGATGAATCGGCCTTGCGTCTTGAAGCGGAAAAGAGATCCGCCCTGAACCCCGAGAGTCAGGCGGTAATTTCGGCTGATACGGCTGCGGCACACGGCGCAGTAGTTCGAGCGCTTGATGCAGTGAAGTCAGGTGGAATAGCGAAACTTGCGGTTTCGGTTGAAGGAGAAAGCCAGTGATTCGACTTTTATTGTTGGTCGTATTTTTGATTTCTGGACGTCCTGTGCAGGCAATGGATGGTGGAGGTTCGGCCGATTCATTGGATCAGATAATGAACCTTAGACTTGAAGTTGAAGAGAAAAATACTTTGTGGGAGCAGGAAAAAAAACGCCTTCAAGGCGAATACGAAACGTTGGTTAATAGGGTCAACGAAGTTCAAGCGGACGTGTTAAGAAAGCGCTCGCAGCTGGAAGTCTTACAGGCCCGTCGGGCATCATCCCAGAAAAGATCTGAACGTCGACAAACTGTCAGTGGGCTTGATCGGAAAAACCTGGTTGACGCTGTAGCGGAATTCAAAACCGTGACAGACGGAAGCATGCCGTTTGGAAGAAGCGAACTGCGGATAAAGCTAAATGGTATCGCACGGGACCTTTCTGAAGGGCGTGGATCGGTTGACGAAGTCGCGACTGACTTCGCTCAGCTCATAAAATCTGAATTGAAATTGTCCCGAGGGTTTCATCTCGTAAAAGAAGAAATTCAAATCCAAAACGAAACCGTCGCGGTTGAAGCCGCTCTTGTAGGAAGCTACACGGCTTTCTTTGCTTCCGCGGATGGGCGAGTAGGTAAGTGGAATCGGGAAGAGCGCCGCGCACAATGGATCGATGACGAAAAAGAAAAAGTTAGTACGTTGAAGCGTCTAGAGATCGTAAGGCAATCTTTGCCCGGCAATCGGCCTGTCATCCTTGATCTTGATCTGGAGGCAAAATGAAGAATACGTTGTTGGTTTCGTTGTTGTCCATTTTTGCGCTTTTTTCGTTTGGAATGATTGGTTCCGCTGGCGCGAATACTGGCAGTGAAAATTCTAGCCAAGCCCAAATTGTCGCAAAAGAAGCTGCAGCACTCCAGTCCTTGAAGCACGGCCTCGATTTACAGATTTCGCAACTTATACGGGCCCACGAACAAAAAATGCGGTCCAAACAGTCTCAGTTGCAAAGCCTGCAAGCCGAACTTAATCGACTGAATGTCGAATTTGACGATGCACAGAGTAGCTTCGATGAATCTGAAAAAAGGTCGAAAGCGCTGGCAGCTGGTGGCGGATTAGAGTCGGCGACGAAGGATTTACGCAAGACACTTGAAGCTTATGAAGCAAGAGCACGAAAGACGGCACTCTCTATTGATTCCATGCGGGCATTTCGCGATGAAGCATCCGAAGCGATTAAGATTTTAAAACGCTCAACACAAATTCGTGAAGAAGCCGGTGCTTTTAAACTTAAAGACGGAACGGTCACTCAAGGTGGTCTTAAATGGTACGGAGAAACCGCTGTTTTTGGTAAGTCTGAAAAAGGCTTATTTGCGCTGGGACCTGATGGCGTCGGCGGGTGGCTTGCGCTCGATTCTAAGGCAGCTGTTTTTTCTGATTTGCGCTCGAAAGTCGATGTTTCGATGGTAGCCACCACGTCCGACAAATTGGCGGGACTCATACCGATTCTTTGGCTCGGACTTTTGGGAATGGCCGTGAGTTGGCTGTTTGTATCGATTGCGAAGCATTAAAGCCATGATGAATTTCCGCTCTCTCACCTTTGTTGGAAGTGCAATCGGTGTTCTTGCCATTGCAGCTCTGTGGATCGCACTGGATGTGAATCCTGTGACTCCAGGATTTTTGAAAGAGAAACCGTTTCTTAAAGCAGCTTCCAAGAAAAAAAAGCCAATTGAAATTGAAGAAGTGCATAAGCCAGCACCGAAAGTTCAGGAACAACTTGCCGCCCCTCGTTCAATTGCGAATTTGAGTCAGCTTCGGCCTCAGGTCTCTTCTGCGTTGAAAGGTTTTGGCGAGGGGAGCGGCGGATTCGGCGGCGATTTTGATGAGGCAGGTGGGCAGGGCGGAACAGCTAGTGCCGCGGTGGATAAGGCCGGAATTGAAAGATTGGCGAAGGTAATTAAGAGAGTCGAACCGCGTTTTCCTCAAGGTGCTCGCGAAAAAAATGTTTCGGGATTTGTTGTAGTTGAAGTGCAAGTATCGACGGCTGGTCAACCAGTGAGAGTGCGTGTCGTCGAATCACAGCCGTCCGGCGTTTTTGATGCGTCGGCCATCGAGGCAATGCAGTCTTGGGTATTTGAGCCGGCAATGGTTCGTGGCCAGCCCGTTGCAAGTCAAGTTGTTCAGCGGGTTCGGTTTGATCTTGAATAGCGGAACGGAAAAAAAATGAATTTCCTGAAACTTTGTTCGTTATCACTTTTGGTCCCAGTGCTATTTGCTGCAACCATTGCGTCTGCCTTTGTTCGATCTGAGATTCCTGATAGTTATGATGACTATGAAGGTATCGATCTCGCCGTCAAACTCGCAGAAGATGGAAAGTTTAAGCTCGCCGACAGAGTTTTAAAATCAACCACGAACGAAAAGAAAGATTCCGACCTCAGATCGCAAGCCAATCGGGAACGAGTGCTTGGCCTTTTACTAGAAGAAAGTGCGAAGGGAAAAAGTGATCTTAAAAATGCATCGGTTCACTTTGAAAACGCAATTAGGATGTTCGGGTCTCCAGTTTTTTACTTTGATCAGCAGCGAGTTGATTTGGCACGAATGGACTATTCGAGTTGTGTTGAAAGTGTTCGAGGGCTGAAAAGTCGTTTTCCGTCCGAATTGCCCAATGCCACGCCAACAAGAATTCGAACCGCAGTTAAGTGCTTTCGATTGGTGGCGGAACAAAGTGCGAGGAAGGATGGTCAGATTCTGCGCTCGGAAGCGCTCGCGCTGTTAGATCGCGCGGTAAAGCAAAATCCAACGCTTCTGTTGAATCCTGTGATCGCCTCAGAGCGAGTGGAAGTCCTAGCTGATCTCGGATTTAGGTATGTGTCTGCCGAATTGGCAATCGAGACGATGAAGGGAATGTCAAATGCTGGACAAAAGGGGATTTCTAATTTTGGCTTAGACATTGTCGATCGATTGAAGCTTGAGTCCGGATTTTTAGCTCGTCATTTTGCAGAAAAGATATTGCAAGCCGCGCTGGTCTACTCGCCCTCAGGTGAACAAGAAGATGTGTTAGCGGCGATGGCGAAACTTTCTTTTTCGAACGGCCAAACTTTGGCTAGCGCGACGGCGTTTGAAAAGCTTTCTAGCTACAATTCAGAATCGAAGAGCCAGGTGTATCTTGCCTCAATAGAGCTTTATCGGCTGGCAGGGTGGCGAAGTCATGCGAATCAACTTGTTCAGCGAATCGAAGATCCCAAAGATCGATTGCGGGCTCGTGTGTCAGGGTTTTTTGAAAGGGATGAGACGGCGAAGATCGCTGCTATGTTCCCTTCGCTTGATCGTCATCTCCTTAGTGACGAGGAGTGGGTTTATTTGGGTGCATTCGCAAGACTTCAATCCGGTGGCTGGCAAGAAGACGGTCCAAACGCACCCGTTAAATGGTTGGCCAGACTGAAGCGCCCCGAAAATCGTGAAAAAGCCGCGGTGCTTCGGCAGCTTGTCGCTGATTGTAAGTCGAACCAGGGACCAGCCTGCACCCTCTAGGTTCAAGTAAAAAATTTCCTGTCATGGGTCTTCTGGGTCTAACCAACCAGTAAAAAGTCCCGTTACGCTTTGCGCATAAAATTGTCGGGAGCAAGTTTGGACGAAGCGAACTACAACCAGGCCACTTAGTTCTAAATATCTTTTAGGGGGTCTTAATGCGTTTAGGTTTAACGAAAGTTTCCAAATCGACTGCAGCGTTTGTTGCTGCGGCAATGTTTTCTACAGCGGCAGTCGCGGCAGTTTTCACAATTCAAGAAGTGAATCAAAAAGTTTCCGCGCTTACTGCTCCGTTCAACAACGCCAACACAGTGATGAACTTCGAATTCACATCGCTTGCTGTTGATGCAGTACGGGCGACTGATTTCGGTGTGAAGGGGTTTTATAAAAAAACGGAAGGCGACAACGAAGTTGTGCTCGATCTTAAATCGGCGCAATACACTTATGGCGACGGAAAGAATCCGACAGCGAATCTTGATCTTGGATTGAAATTCGATGTTGTTAAAGCAGTTGGCCAGGAAGTGATCAACGAGATCGCAAAAGAGATCGACAAGTTGGCGCTTGAGTTGGCTAGCGAACAAGCGGCCGAATATGGTGCTGCTGCGAAAATTGATGCAAAGGTTACTGAAAACAAAGTTGATGCTAACGGCGATGTCGAGTCGATTAAAATGACTTTGTCAGCGTCGCTCGATTTGGCTCAGCTTCCAGCGTCAAAACCAGTGAACGAAGAAGAGTTTAAATCGATTGAGCTTTCTGTCTCTGCTGGACGTACAGGTTTTGAGGTCAAAGCATCTGTTGTTATGAACCCAGAATATCGTCGGTTCAACACTGGTGATGATGGTTTGAAGGAATATGTAGAAAAGCTTTTGGCGGATGACGTCGACACTTACCAAGAACTTTCACAGTTCCTCGCAATTCTTGATTCGGGAGCCAGCTGGCTCCTCAATTTGAATGTAAAGTAGGCGTTCAATTCGTCTATTGCGCGGTTTCAGTCGACTGTGCCGAAAAACCCGTTCCTTTGCGAACGGGTTTTTCATTTCCGATTCTTGGATTCTTATTAGGCAGTCGACCGGCTCTGCTGGTGACTTCGAGTATCCACTCAGAGTTCGAAAGTTTACGCTTCGAAGTATTGCTTTCTCTTCTTCCACAATCTAGCTAGCCGCAACTTCTGCACCAAATCAGTAAGATATTCCTGATTTTTCTTGGCTGCCGCTGTGCTGATTAAAAAACGAAGGGTGGGCCTTGATCATTGGCTATAGCAACTCTTTAAATTGTTCTGGCCCTGGAACATTTGGGTTAAACCGCTGAATGTTGGAGATACCATTTTTTGCTAAATTTAAATCGAACTCGAAGTGGATTCATCATTCGAAGTAGTGGTGAGCTTTTGGGGGCCCCTCGGTAAGCGGCTTGGCTGCACGAGAGAGGGATTAGCCCTAGTTAAGCTTAGCCACGGGTATCCACAATGCGGCTTTTAAAATGAAATATGAATAGACTGTTGTTACTGCAATTGTCTCATATTGAGATTCTGAACTGTTTTGAAACAATGTCCCCTTTGGCAGGGTTACCTCGAGAACGGGGGGGAATATGCGATTGACGAAGATGGCGACAGTTTCTTTGACGGTGCTTTCGGTCATTCTGTTTCAGAACTGTGATGGTGGGTTTGCTGCGAAATCATCAATAAATGCAGGCATTGACGATCACAGCGGCGAATCTGTTTTTTCCGCTGACGGGGATCTCTACTTTTTTGGATTTGCGAAATCAAAGATCGATGATCCTACGGTTCAGCAACAGCGTGCGGTTGATGCAAACACCAGGGTGGCGGGTGCGATCTCCACGTGGGATCGTTTTGCAATGGATGTTCTAAGTGAGGTTGTCACAAGTGATCAGACCCAGCTGACAGTCGACAAGAGCGTCGTCACAGATCGATTGAGGTCTTATGCAGCCGACTTGAAGTCTGACGACACGCTCGTTGTCTATTCCCACTCACACGGAGTTAAAAATCGAATTGCAAACAATGGCACTCTCGTTGAAGGCGGATTATTGGTGGGCATCGAACAAGGTGTCGGAAAGATGACTTGGTCAGAATATGCCGAACTTCTTTTAGACCTGCCAGCTAAGAACGTGATTGTCTTCACGATGGCTTGCTATTCCGGCAGTCTGGTTGATGTTTTGAAATCTCCAACTTTTAAGTCGCGCTGGGAAAACAGACAAAAAGAAGGAAGAAGTTTCGTTCTTGTTACCGCCCAAAATTCTGACTTATTATCTGGGCCGGCGAACATCAATGGCGTCATGATCAATGCGCTACCCTACGCCATCGAGCAAGCTTTTGCCGGTAAAGCCGATGGACACAAAGATGACCGCTTTCAGGGGATCGCTGACCAGCGGCTGACGCTGGGTGAACTCGTGTACTATACTCTCTACACCTCGCGAACAGCTGGCATCGGAAATACTAACGATTCACAGATGATTGGTTCATTTAACCCGGACCTTTTTCTGAAGTGATCGACGATGTTCACAAATTGATAGGGTACGGTTTTGACCAGGCGTTCTTCGTTGGCGGACTATTTGGACTGCATCGCCGGCTCAATGTCTTATTCGAGGTAGAGATGTCGAATAAGACGCTGAGCTATACTCTGGATGTTAGACGAGCCCTGCGACGATCGATCAGATTCCTTTCCGGCGGCGCAAACGTGAACCGCGCCGGATCGTTGATGCTACCTCTTAAAGGTGGAAAGCTGAGTGTTCAGATTGCCGGTTCTTGTGTACTTGCGTCCGGGCGAGGATTTGGATTTAAATTCTTCGACTTGAATTTCATAACTTGTGAGAATACCGCCTGCGCTTAGGTATCCGTAAGATTCTTTGATTCGATGGGTAAGGACACCAGACCCATCAAACACCTCGCGGTCACATTCTATATACCAAAGCGGCTGATTCAGATCCTGAAACTTTATTGAGGTCATAGTAGTGGGGCGGCAGGAAGTGTTTTCTGTACTTCCAGTAACTGTGTCTTTCACTTTCCAAAGTCTTGTTTCTCCGACTTCAATACGTTCAGGACGCAAAGTATTCGAGCTTTCAGCTATGTTAGTTTCCGACACCGAATTGATAGGATTAAAAAAACCGTCAAGCGGCAACGCCTGAATTGACATGGAGACTCTTCGCCTCTCGTTGTGCATCCAAAGAAGTCGGCCGTTCTGAATATCAATTAAGTCGCGCCGTTCTTGAAACTCTTGGGAGGGCTGGTTGTTGTCAGTCAATTTAGCGTCGTAAACAAGCCGAAGGCCAGGTTTCAAAGCCCAAAAATGTTTCAGGATTTCGTTAACGCGATTTTGACTGGGTGGCGAAATCAATACCGGCCGGCCGTCCTCTGCAGGTTTGCGCGTGCGGATCGTTTCACGAAACTTTTGAGTGAAGTAAAAGATCGCTCCTGCAGTTATCGCTATGAAGACAGACCCTGCTAGCAGACGTTTGATTACTGTCGGACTTTCGCTGTTTTGATTGAGTGGTGTTTTTCGCGATTGCGTTCCGTTCGTTGCGCGGACACGGTCGCTAATAGCACTTCTTTCAATCGGCGTCGTAACTGGGGGCGGTGTACCCATCAGCGCTGTCTTCGGTTTTCGGTTCGCACGATCGATTGACGTGACTGGACTTGCGGCGGCCGCAAGCATATCTGTTTTTAGCCGTGCTTGACGTGCCATCGCCGCTTCATATCTCGCGCTCTTAAATGCACTCAGAGTCTGCGAAATGACGCTTTCTTCGACGTCTATCGGCAGACCCGATTTTAGTCGATTGTCTTTTTCAGTTATCAAGTAGTCTTCGACACCTTGTAGAACGAAAATCAAATCCTCATCGGCAATCAAGTGAGCTTTTAGCTTCTCCAGCAAATCTTTAGACCACATGACATTCAAATCAAGGCGGGACTTTCGGTTTAGTAGGGCCGGCCACTGTGCGTCTGCGCGCACCTTTAAAAGTTTCTGTGAAAGCTCGGATGCAGAAGTTGGACGTTTAGCGGGATCCTTTGAAGTAACCTGATTGATGAGTTTTATAAAACCAGGTGGAGCGATATCGAGGGCCGCATCTGACCATGCTAGAGATTCTTCGGAAACTCGTCGCATCGTTTCCGCAAGGGAGGGCGTCTTAAATGGTGTGGCGCCATTGATAATTTCCCAGATAATCAACCCGACCGCATAGAGGTCGGTTTGCACGGAGGAGTGTGCGCCAAGAAGAGTTTCTGGAGCAAGGTAGTTGACGGTACCGATGATCATGCCGGTCTTCGTTTTGAAACCGCGCTCAGCGGTTTCAGATTCGTTTGTCCCAAGGGAGCTTGGTTTTGCGATACCGAAATCGATAATTTTTGCTACGCCATCGTGAGTGATCATGATGTTTGCGGGCTTCAGATCTCTGTGTATCACACCGTGTTTGTGAACTGCATCGAGACCCTCACAAATCTGAATTGCAATGTCGATAACATCTGGAAATGATAGTCGTCTTAATCGGCCGAGCTTGTGGAGAGAAACACCTTCGATGAACTCCATTGAAATGTAGTGTTGCCCGCTCTGTGCGCCACCTGTGAACTGTCCCCAGTCAAAGAGACGAACGACGTTGCGATGTTGAATGGGGGAAAGGGCTCGAGCCTCGGCTTCAAAACGTTTAAGGACCTCTTTGTCCTGCATGAGGTCAGGGGACAATGTTTTTACTGCGACGGTTCGTGGCTCTTTGCAATGCGGATCTTCGGCATCAAAGAGTGGATTGAGGCAAAGAAACACTTCCCCCATTCCGCCCTCGCCAAGGTGACGGATGATTTCGCGCGGCTCCTTGGAAACCGGAAGTGCCTGAATGCTCGAGGCATCCATGATCGTCGTTTTAACATCGTCAGCTGTAGACATTGCTAACGTGTCGGCTAATCTGACGAAATGTTTGAAAATTTATCTGTTCGTGTTTCAATCTGGAACGACTGTTTGGCCTCTATCCTTTAGATTGTATGAATATGGTTCGTTAACGGTATTTAACGTTTCTGGACCAAGACCAAGGAAAAGTTTTGAATTTTAGCGGCGCACCTGGCCGTGCCCGTCGATCAGCCACCTGGTGGAAGTAAGTTCGCGCAATCCTACCGGTCCGCGAACGTGAAGCTTTTGAGTTGAAATTCCGATTTCTCCACCCAGGCCAAATTCAAAACCATCAGTGAATCGCGTGGACGCATTCCAATACACGCATGCTGAATCGACAACGTTTTGAAATTTTCTGGCCGCCGCTTCGTCCTTTGTCACGATCGTTTCTGAATGATTAGAACTATGGACCTCGATGTGGTGAATCGCAAGGTCGATATTTTCCACGATTTTCAAATTCAATTTTAAGTCCAGATACTCCGTATCGAAATCGGTGTCACGCGCCAATTGAATTGCCTGTGCCCAGGGACTTTCGACACCATCTGATTTTGCTATCGAGTTAGGGTCATGTTTCAACAATTTCAGCGAGTCCTCGCAGCCGAAAAACAAAACACCTTTTGCGAATAGCTTGGGAATCGCAAGCGAGAAAAATTCTCGAGCTATCTTTCGGTCCACGATCAGCGTTTCGATTGCGTTGCAGACACTTGGTCGGCTGGTCTTCGCATTGACTGCAATTTCAACTGCCATGTTTAAATCCGCACTTTCGTGGACATAAAGATGACAAAGGCCTCGGTCATTTTTAATGACCGGCATTTTAGATTCGCTGACCACTCGTTTGATAAGTTCATCACCGCCGCGAGGGATACAGACGTCGAAGAGATCGGATCGTTTCAATAATCGCCCAACTAATGCGCGATCGTAATCCTGGATACCTAGAAACGGCGATGGTTTATTGGAAGAAAGTGTTTCGCCTACTGAGTTTAGTGGCAGTAGATCGCTTAGAACTTTGTCGATTACTTTGTAAATTACTGCAGACGTATTTTGCGATTCAGATCCTCCGCGAAGAGCCACTGCGTTGCCGGACTTAAACGCCAAAGAAAAAACCTCTGATATGACGTTGGGTCTAGCTTCAAAAATGATTAACAAAGTGCCGAGCGGTGATCGGACACGCCGAGCCTTTAGTCCGCTTTGCAGCGTTTTGGTTTCCACAACTTCACCGACTGGATCCGGAAGATTCGCCACGGCCAATACTGCTTCAGCCATTTTTTCAATGCGCTCTTTTGACAAAAGTAATCGGTCGCGAAATGAGGCCGGGCGAGAGTTGTCGAGATCGAACGCTTGAAGATCAAGGCCATTTGCAACGAGAACTTCCGCTTGTGCTGCGATCAAGCCGTGCGCGAACTCCCGCAAAATAGTGTTCTTCTCCTCGCTGGAGAGATGAACGATTTTTCTGGATGCACGTTTCAGTCCGACCAGATCATTTTCGAACGCCGTAGCCGCTTGTTGCCCATTTAAGTTCATCGCAACGTTCCCTTTTTGGATTTGGGGTCGATTCTGGTTCCGGAAGGCAGGGACGCAATGTCAATAAGGGCATTCGGAAGATCGCCCTTAACCAGATGGCAAGTAATGCCCTTCGAATTCACCATCTTTGCGGCTAGGAGCTTGGAATACATTCCGCCTTTACCCATTTCGGACTTGGACGACTTTGAAAGGCTCTTTAACAGCGACGCTTTGACGCTGGTCAAATGTGGAATTAAATTTGCGGTTTCATTTTTCTTAAGCCTCTTTGGATCTTTGTCATAAAGGCCATCGACATCTGTTAACAGTATCAATCGCGATGCTTTCATGTGAATTGCAACGAGTGCAGAAAGCCGATCGTTGTCACCGAACTGAATTTCCTCAATTGAAACGGCATCATTTTCGTTAAGGATGGGAAGATATTTCCATTTGAGAAGTGTCCTGAGAGATCTCGACAGGTGACGTCGTCGTTTGGCGCTTGCGATGTCATCAGCCGTCAACAATATTTGGGCACCTTTTCGCCCGCGTTCTCCGAGTGCAACCAGATATTGATGAATGACGTGAGGCTGACCAATAGCTGAAAGGGCCTGTTTTTCGGCGATGTTCAAGGCCGACTTCCCAGAAATTTTTTTCGCCGAAGCGATTGCGCCAGAAGTAACCCAGATAATATCGATATTTCCGGATTTAGCTAGCTCATCGACTTGATTCATCCAGCTGCGGATCAACATTGGTCCGCCATCGATCACCATTTGGCTTCCGGCTTTGATGATCCAAAGTTCTTTATTTTTTTTCTTCATAAAATTCGCCTGTTATCTTGTTTTTTCGGACGGTCTTCCAGCTGAACCATCGCCCGTTCATCGCGACGTACACCCCGTTTGGTAATGTTTGCGCGAAGGCGATTGCCGATCCTAGGTTAAAAAGTCCGTCGGAGCTGCCAAATTTGTAAGGCACCATTGCACCGGTTAGCACAATCGTCTTTCCGCTAATCTTAGCTTCGCCAAGAGCGCGTGCCGTGTGTTCCATCGTGTCAGTTCCGTGGGTCACGACGATTTGATGGTCATTTGAGGTCTGGCAACTAGCTACAATCGCCGCACGATCGCGGTCGGTGATTTCTAAGCTATCGATCATCATCAGTGTTTCTACATCGATCGCAACTGCAGAGCGCCCCAGGCGAAGCATCTCTGCGACATGAGTTTCTTTAAAAAAAAGGCGCCCCGAAATCTCGTCGTATTCTTTGTCGAAAGTTCCACCTGTCACGAGAAGCTTCAAGTCACTGCCTTTCGTTTACCGAACCGGGTCTTTTTCTTTTTTGCCGGTCTCGGCTTGGTTCACGGCCTCAGTTTCTGGCTCGGAAGCTGTCGGTTGTGAAGGCGGCTTGGGAGTGGATTTTTCTGAGTTTGGTTCTGGTTTATTGATTTCATTATTCATGTCGGACATTGCGCCCTTAAATCCACGTATAGCTTCGCCGATTGACTTACCCAATTGAGGAAGCTTTGCGGGACCAAAAAACAAAAGTGCAATCGCCGCCAGCATCGCAAGTTCCAGTGGTCCCAAGCTCATACGTTTACCCCGTCAGTCGTGTTTTACAGGCAAAGATTGCACTTGCTGCTGTCTCTTTGCCTGTCTTCACTATGCTACGAGATTTACTTTTTTGGAACCTTCGATTCGTCCACAGCGATTTCAATTTCGACGCGGCGATTTTGAGCGCGGCCATCTTTTGTCGAGTTGTCGGCAACTGGACTATCTGGCCCCATTCCAACAATTGAAATCGTAGCAGATGGTATTCCGCCAGCGATCAATTGGTTTTTCACAGCTGCCGCGCGCTCTTCCGACAAAGTCCTGTTTCGATCGGCTGACCCTGTGGTGTCGGTGTAGCCCTTTACCGTCAGGACGTTCTCTGGGTATTTCTTCATGATCTCAGCCATTTTTCCAAGATTTTGCGACGCCGTGGGCTTGAGGGCTGCTTTGCCTGAATCAAACAAAATATCGCTTTTCAATTTCGACACGAGACCATTTTCAGTACGTTTAGTTTCGGCAATTTGTTCGAGTTCTTTTTTCTGTTTATCTAGGCGATTGCCAACGAGACCGCCGAGTCCGCCGCCGAGTGCGGCGCCAATGAGAGCGCCTTTGCCACGATCGCCCGACTGATGGCCCACGATCGCTCCTATCGCTGCTCCTGCAGCGGCGCCGACACCCGCACCAACCGCGGTGTTTTTGCCAGCCGAACTGCATCCGAGTGTACCGCCGATTAAGGTCATGGCGGTGACGGCTGTGACGAAATTGCGCTTTCGAAATGTCATTTGTTGGGTCATGGAAAAGTCCTTTTCGTTGAAAAAATGAGGGACTTTTAGCGTAAGTATTTGATCCCATGATCGTCAAAGCCCGTGTCAAACTGTTCAAACAATGACCAGCTGTGAATTCTTTATGAGAGACATGATAAACCTCGTGCAACACTATGATTTTCCATATGAAACATTCTATAATTGTGCAGCGTGAAGCCCTTTTCGACCCCTTTATTTGATCATCTCTTTTTGTCTGGCCGTGGACGCGAGTGCGTTAGTGAACGGTCCTTGATCGTCGTTTTCCATGGAAAAGGCGACAGCCTCGAGGCCTATCGCGAAATACAAAGTGAGATCGGCCTCACACGGTTTGACGCCCTTTTGCTGAATGGTCCCATGAAGTTTGCCGATGGATTTAAGTGGATGCACGATGAGCCACGGCACGAAAAAAGTCTTAGCGTCGTCCGCGATCAGATTTTTACTCTTCTAGAAGAGCTTAAAGAGTTCGGCTATCAAACCGAAAATATTTTGCTGCTTGGTCACTCCCAGGGTGGTCGGGTTGCCGCCGATATCGTGTTGAATTCACCAGACGCCTTCATGGGCATAATAGCGGTCTCAAGCTATGTCGGATTTTTCGATGGCTGGATGGATTCTACTTTGAGCGGCGCGTGGAAAACGCCTTGGCTTGTTACTCATGGGACACACGACAGAGTCATTAAACTACGAGAAATTCGTCAGGATATTCGCGAGCTAACGAAGGGTAAAATACCTCTGACCTACAAAGAGTTTCGTAAAGGTCATGATTTTGATCACGAAAACGAACTCCCTTTTATCCGGCGTTGGGTTGAGCGCCAGCTGATTCTCGAGAAAGTTGCTAAAATGCCCAGCCACCCGATTGAAATATCCGGCAATAAAAAATCTGAAGATAAAAGCCAATCCCAACGGCCAAACCCGTCAGGATCTCCTTGGCTTTAAAGCGGCTAAGTGTCGTCGACGGATGACTGAGCCAAATCCATGACAGCATTGGGTAGACAGGGAAAGCGTAACGAACGGTTGAACGCCAAAATGCTTGATTGTGGGAAATCAAAGTGATTCCGGCAATGAGAAGACTGAGTTCCCGCTCGCCTTTTCTCCAGCTCCAAACCGAAAAGCCGATACTTGTGAAAAAAACTGCCAGTGGCAAAAAACCGAAATCGAACCAGTAGATAAAGTAATCGTAGCCTCGTACCGCCAGGCCATCCAGCCCTTGTGCAAACACGTTCAGCGCGTACCAAAGTCCGTCGAGAAGGTTTCCCTCGGGCATTTGAAATACACTTTGAGCCATTAAGAAGAAAAACGGGTCGCCAGTTCTTACCCAATAGTAAGTTAAAAACGAAATCAGCCCGAGGACACAAGCCAGAACCTCTTTCCGTTTTAGAATTCCAAAAATCGCAAAGGCGAACCCTGTGAGACGAAACCAGGGCGCAATGAAAAGAATTATTGCCAACGCCCATTGTGAAACCCGTCCGTAAGTTTGTTGGTAGGAGAGTAGTCCCCAGGCTTCGGCGCGGGGCGAAGTCATTATCACAAGCAGCAGTGTCATCATTGTGATCAGATAGAAAACGATGTCTGAGTAGGGAGTAAGCGCAAAATATCCGACGGGATTGCTAAGCGCCAACAGCCAAAGGCGAGGTCTAGATATCGCGAATTTCCGAAAACGTTTTTCTGCCAGTCTGACAACAATTATGTTGGCAATGACGTAGCAGAGAAAATTCAGAATGATCGACACAAATGAGAACACATCGACCCATTTTGGCCGCAAGTCAGCGGCCCACAGGACTTGAAAAAATACTTCAGTGATTGATCCAAAAAACCAGCCGTGAGCAGGTGCAAAAACAAAAGTTTGCGGCAAAAAGCCGTGTCCGTTCATCCCGATGCTCGCGTACCAGCGCGCGTCCCATTGGTTGAACGATTGAACCCACGGGACGGGTCCGAGATTTAAGCCATCTGTCATGACGTAAAGGAAGATGAGCCACGATAAATGAAAAGCAATAGATTCAACCACCAAGCGACGCATAGCGTGTCTATCGTCGAACGTCCCCATTGATCGGTCAACCATCCATCTATAGGCTTCATGATGAACAATTCTGAAGGGGGACCAAAGTCATGGCCAAAATTCGAGAACTCTCTGGTGTTCTAGCTGCGATTCTTACTGCAAGTTTAGGTTTAAGTTTAAGCGCATGCTCAGGGTTGAAGATCAAGCGGTCAAGCGATGGGAGCCTCGAGGCGCCTCCACCTGCTGATTCGCCAGCTGTGGTGGCCGAAGCAAGCGATTCCTCGCCAGACATTCAGTTTCCCGCAGTCGACGTAAGTCAGTGGTCGGCAAGTGATATGGCAAAAACGGGTGTGATTTTTGCCTGGTCTCTGGCTGGCTCGAAAAAGCTAGTAGGCGATTCTGGTTGCCGGCTGCGAATGCGACAACGGGAAACCGGCGACACGGTCTTAATTAAGATCGACACTAAGAATCCGGTTTCAATTCAGGCCCTAAAGCCCGGGACTTGGGACGCGAAGCGACTCGGTTGCGGAGTCACGCGTGTTTGGGATCTCGAGGGTCTTATGCGTGAAGGGTTTGTCGTTAAGCCTGGCGCAATGAGCGTGATCGGCTGGTTTCTTTTCGAATTTGATGATCGTCGCCTCGTCACAGTGCGTGAAGGCGGACGTAAGGAAAACACCGCGATGGTGGTACAGTTGAGGACAGTGGCGGGAGGGTGGCCATCAAATGCCTCAACTTTGATTTCTGGATTTTCCGGGAAGGCCATTCCGGTCGCTACTAAGCTTGAAGTGCGCGATGAAGTCGTTCGCGTAAAGGCGCTTTCGCTTCGCGATTCCGACGCCAAGCTTTTGCCTTTGCTAAATCGATTTCAAGGTTGCGCATCGCAAGGAATGAAAGTTGATCCATTGCGTGCAGGCACTTTGAAAATCGAAGTCTCCTACAAAGGGGGGAAATATGCCGGTTCAAAAACCTCTGGCGCGGATCACGCGCTTCGTGATGATCTCGTCCAGTGCATCCTACAGGCGCACGAGAACTTTGTGCTCGATTCAGGCGGGGACTTTACCCTGGAAACAACCTATTAATTTTCAACATCGAATGGATCGAAGATGACAGTCAGTGAACGAATCGAAAAATGTCGGCAGGGAAGAGAGCCGTCGTTCGTGGCTCGCGTTCCTTCAGGTTGGTTTTGTTTGGCAGATATTCAGCCCGTGACCGGTCACATTGCCTACGGCGTTTTGTACGCGGACCCGATCGCGCGCGGCTACAATTCTTTGACATCCTCGCAGCGGGCTCAATGGGGCATCGATTGTGGAACTTGCGGTGATGCACTCATCGATGTGCTGGGCGCTTTGAGAGCAAACTATGAAACATGGGGAAATGTCGATCCCGCGCTACATACACACATCACAGCGCGTTTTGAAACTGAACCAGCTAAGCTACGGGTAAAAACTCCTCGCGAAGCCTATGACTGGTCAAAAGGACAAGCCCTCGACTTTTCAGAAAGTAACGTCCAGCAGCTAGTGCAAAAGCTGAAATCATTTATTGAGAGCCGAACATAATCTGTGGCTGGGCAGGCCAGAACTTGATCTAGAAGATCGAAGGGTCAGGTCATTTGCCGATCTTCCTATGTCAAACTCCTCTAACGAGGTCAGACTATGCGAACGGCATCCATAAAACTTGCTCTTATTATTCTAGTTTTTATCGTCGGTGGCTTTACGCCGGAACGGGCATCCTCAACTTCCTTGGAAGTTCATGAACAAGAATTTCAAAATCTGATCTGGGAAGGCGACCAATGGGAAGAGGAAGTGGACGCTGAAATCGCTTACGGACTTCAAGATCCCGGTATGTATCTTGTTTGGAAGAAGCCATTTCCCAAGCCGCCCGACTTGTCGAGTTCTGATATAAAGTCGGTTGATCGAGCACTACAAAGTTCTAACCTCGCCCCCGATTCGGAATGCCGATTATCTCGCGAACAAATTGAATTTTCAGAAATCGAACTCTCTAAAGTCGATCGCGGTGTGTGCCAGACCGCAGCTGGAGTGCGAACAAAACAAATCGTTTGGTTAAAAGCCACTCAAGGTCTTTACGCCTGTGAAGATGGGAAAGTTGCCCTGGCGATAAAAAGTTCCATCGGCTCGAACGGCCTCCATAAGGAGAAAGAAGGCGATCGAAAAACGCCGGTGGGTTCTTACTGGTTAGGGCTTCCGCGTTCGTCGGAAAAGTTTGGTATTTTTATTCCCGTTGGCTACCCGAATGCGAGCGATGTGAAGGCCGGAAGAACGGGCAGTGCAATTGGCATTCATGGTCCGCTTCGCTACGGAATATTCGCGTCTCCATGCGCAGTGGAAAGCAGTCTCTCGCGAAATTGGACAGCCGGCTGTTTAGCTGCCGGCCGTGATACTCAAGTTATGAACTTGTCAAAGTGGATGGTGAGGAATTGGCCGATTCAGCTGATCGTCTTACCTTAAATCCTAGCTCAGTAAGAATTCGAAATCTTTCTGGCTTAGGCGGCTACTGACCTGAAGCATGTCGGCATCCGTTTCCACTGCAGTGGTTCCGGGTTCGCCAAAAAGCGCATCAAATCGTTTGCTCTTAAGATCTTTAAGTACCTCGATCTTTTCTTCAACTGAGTCGCGAATGATGTAGCGATACACTTGCACGGCTTTCGTTTGTCCAATTCGGTGGGCACGATCGGTCGCTTGATTTTCAACGGCAGGATTCCACCATGGTTCGATATGGAAAATGTAACTTGCCTTGACTAAATTTAGACCGACGCCACCGGTCTTAAGTGTCATCAGCATAACAGCGCCACCTTTGTACTCATCAAAGCCACGCAGTTTTCTTTCTCGTTCAACGCGAGAGTCCGATCCGCTCATTTCAAAGAAGGGTACACCGGCCGCTGTAAGTGCAAGACGAATTCGCTCGAACGTGGCTAGGAACTGCGTAAACACCAGTGCGCTAGAACCTTCTTGAGTGATTTCTGTAAGCGCTTCAACGAGAGTCGAAATTTTCGGTGGCTCTCCGTCGTACTTTACGCCTGGGATTCCGCGTGGATCCGAGCAGACTTGGCGCAAGCGCAAAAGTGCCGTCAACATTTGCAGCTGCGTTTTTCCTTCACCTTCTTTTGAAATCTGATCGCGAATCTGCCGGTTGTAGCTGGTTGCGATGTCGCGATAGATCTTTCGCTGTTCATCATCAAACGGAAGTCGCATCGTCGTTTCTGTTTTCTCTGGCAGCTGATGCATGACTTGCGATTTTGTGCGACGAAGCAAAAGAGGTTTTGTTTTAAGTTTCAGCTCGTCGAGATCTTCTCGTAAAACTCGAACAGGGTTGACGAAGCGCTCGCGGAAAGTAGGCAGATCGCCTAAAGCCCCAGCCACACAAAGATCAAACAGCGAATAGAATTCACCGTAATGGTTTTCAAGTGGTGTTCCAGTGAGGCAGAGTTTGAAATCTGCCCGAATTTTCCTGGCGGCGGTTGTCCGCTTCGTCGTGATCGTTTTCAGTGCTTGGGCCTCGTCGAAAATCACCACATCCCACGCGACCTGTTCAAACAGCTCAACGTTTTCTTGCAAAAGTCCGTAGGTGCAGATCACAATCCCTGCATCTCGAGATTTCGTGAAATCAAGGAAAGCCTCTGGTTCGCGGGATGAGAAAAGGTGGGCTTTAAACTCTGGCGCGAACCGAGTCATTTCTGCCATCCAGTTGTACGTGAGTGATGTCGGAACTAAAACCAAGGTTGGTCCGAGTTCGCCTTTCGCACGTAGCTTTTCTAGAAATGCGAGACTGGTTACGGTTTTTCCAAGCCCCATGTCATCCGCTAAAATTCCACCAAGGCCCAGCCGACGGATATCCAAAAGCCACTGCACCCCGGTCTCTTGATAGGGCTGAAGCGTGGTCTTAAAGGTGTCAGGTAATTCAAGTGGTTCTCTATTTTTATCTAAGGAATCATAAAAGGCACAGATCGCCTGCCATTTTGGTCCGCCTTGAATTTCAATTCCGGAGGCGCGAAGCGCCAATAGCTCTAACGACCGTGCACGGGGAAGTTGAAAGAAAGTCTCCTCCGTTCGTCGCCGTTTATTTTTATCTGCTAAAAGTCCTTGGCCATCGCCATGAAGACTTTCCCAGAATCGAGTCAGTCGTTTAAGACTTGGAAGTTCTTTGGGTTCAAGCAGAAAGTATCGACCTTCATGTTCGATGATTCCTTCACGCGAAAGACGAATGGCTTCGTCCGGGGAGAGTTCTTTTCCTCTAAAGAAAAATCGAGGATGCAGTTCGAACCAGTCGATTTTTCTGTTTCCAAGCGGAAGGCTTTCAAGCTTCGAATCAGAAACGCCTTCTTTGAGAGTAAATTCCGGACGGAATTCCCCTTCTTTAACAAGCTCGATGGTTTTACCATCCATCGTGATATGAAAGCCTTTGTGCGCGAGAGCTAAAAACTGTGCTCCACGAGGTGGAAGTTTCGCAGTTGGGATCACGAACCGTTCATTGATTCCCGGTTCAAAAATTCGATTCCGATCTTCTTCAGGCTCAAGTTCTTCACGAACTACCAAGTCCTCTCTTGCAAAGCCTTCTCGTTTGTTCGTGAATGCTTCAAACCAAGTGCCTCGTACTTTAGTGAAACAGGCACCCTCGGTTTCGCGAGCTAGGTCCGCCAACAAGGCGTGCATGAGGCGCATGGTTTGAGTCGAGAGTCCCCGAGCTCGAACTTCTCCGCTTGGCAAATAGAGACGCGTTTCGCGCCGATCTTTGCAGTCTTCGATGATCTGATTCATCAAGCCATCGAGGAGGCTGACGATTCCTTCTGAAACCATTGTCTCGAACGTGGTAAACGGGTCTAAGTGTTCTTCTTCTGCCTCTTCAGCGCCATTTTCGCCTCGCGCCTGATCGATCCGAGATAAAAAGCTCGCAAATTTCCTAAACAGACGAGCGCGCATTTCTAAAAATGATTCAGGTGTCTCGCCGTCGGAACCGGGCAATCGAAATGCAAACGAGCAGGCTTCGTAAAACAGCAGGGACGCGAATCCGATGTGGCGTAAAAGTTTTAAATCACGTTCTCGTTTGGGGCCGCGGCGGTTGTGGGCAAGTTGAGTGTTCGCAATGCCGGTGGTAGCTCCAAGTCCCCCCTGGAGAAGATAAATCACGTATTGGAGGGCTTGAGGGAATCCATGTGCTTCAAGTTCCCGGCCATCAAGCTCCGCACCAAGAGAAAACTTCAATCGAAAGCTGCCATCAGTAGTCACGGCCAAATTAGTTTCAAGATCTTGCGGCTCTACGATGACAGATTTCGGCTGAACGACGACGCGGTCTTTCGCTTCGCTTTCTTCTGCGGACTTGCGGTTTTCAATTTCTTCAATAAGTGCTTGAATCTGGCCGTGACCTTTGATTTCAAGGCGGCCGTTTTGGCCACTGGCTTCTGGACCGAGGTTAGAAGACAAGAACGCGCGAACGCCGTCCAATCGGTCGCGCCACGAGTGGAAAACAAGGTGATGCGACTTCTCATCAAATCGATAAGTTTCGGCGGCATCGGGAACACCGCTGGAAGAAGCCTTTATGTTCACAGCGCCTCTAAGCGCGTACTCAGGTTCTTCGACAGACTGAACAACCCATTCGATTCCTCCAGCCGAGGCATCGTTCTGTTCAACGCTAACGCCTTCAAAGCGAATGGCTTTTCGCAGACTATTTTTGTCTGAAGTTGTCGTAAACAGTAAATTAATCGGGGTGCCATCATCATCAGCCATGAGGCCGCGATTTACGCGCTCTGTGGCGAGAAGCACAGTGGCAACTACCTGATCACTGTGGATCAGCCATTGGGGACGCATGTTGTGCGGCCGATGTGCGAGGCTTGCGCCTTGTACTTCGGGGCGGATCTGCAATGCGAGTGGCAGCAAAAGCCTTGGCACCTGGCGCCCGCGCGGATGGCGCAGAAGTTCTCCCGCCGTTAAACAGAGCCCGTCGACGAAGAGATACTGAAGAATCGCGCCCTCCTCGTTGACCCAGTCCATCATGCTCATCATAGAGCGGGTGGAGAGTGGAGTTTGGTCGGAATGAAATGTGAGTGGAACGTCACTTGCGCGCCAAGCGGGGCTCACCCATTGCTCTAAAAGTTCGCCTTCGGAAAGTGGTCGCGAAGGCGGAATTTCTGTCCATCGTTCGCGCCAGGTCGGTGAGTCAGGTAGCGAAAATGGAACGCCCGAACCAAAAGTCCGGGCGTTAGGTTGAACCAATAAAATCGCTTTTAAGTCAGAATCGGAAGGCGAGCTCGAAACCATCGGGCAAGATTAGCACTGATCAGCCCAATGGACAATTGGTCGTTTTGGCCTACGGAGCGAACCAACATCGTGGTCGGAACCCTACTTTTGCTACATTCTCAACACAAGATCCTTGACGATAATCAGTATTTGAGACTGGCAAAGTCACGTCGACGTTGCAAACTGCGCCTGCGAGGTAGGTGTCCATTCGGCATTGTGTTGCAGGATGCTTATCGTCGGTTTTGGCAACTCGGCGAGTGTCTGGTTTAGCAAAATCTGGAGCCGTCGGTTCTTTGCGAAGATCTTGGAAGAGGCCCGCAACTGAAGTGCCGCCGATACTTGTACGTTTGCAAAGAAGTTGATCTTCCGTTTTCGAAAACTCTTGATCGCAAAGTGCTTCCGCAACCGCCGACAATTTGCCGTCAGTTTTCGCTTGAGCGACGATCGCAGCGTTGTCATCTTCTGCGAAGAAAACACGCAGACATTTTAGACCAGCATAATAGTCCGATCCGCCTTCATTAGTTGCCCAGTCGCTTGACCCGAAAAAACCTTTGATTTTCGGTGCTCCACCAAGGTGATGACCAAGTTCGTGGCAGACCACCAGAGCAAAACCTTCGACAGAAGTCGCTTGATGGCGGGCGAGACCGCCATACATGTTCACAAGCCAGGTCGATCCCATTTGTTGCGCCGACGCGTTGACTGTTGCGTCTGTCCATTTGCGATTGAATTTTAGTGTCGCGCCCTGCTTAGCCACAACAGAAGCAAAGATTTTTTCAGCGCGGTCAATGACGGCATTGAATTGCAATTCTGTGATTCCGCCACCAGCCAAGGACTTAAACCCAACGGGAATTTGCATGTCGTTGTCGGGAAGAAAACCGGTGCACAGCTCTTTGGTCTTAGTAGCTGTATGATTGTCGGCGCTATGGGCAAGCGCTGCAGTCGAGACGACCGAGAGAGTTGCAGTCGAGACGACGAGGTACTTCGTAAAAACAGAAAATAAATTCGCCATGCTTGTTCCTTCCTTGGACAACGGCTTTTTAAATCAGTGGTGCAGGGAAAGTTTCACCTTTAGTTTGATTAGCCGGTAGGCAAAAGTTCCAAAATGGAACCAAGGTCTGGGTCATTAGATCGATAAGCCCCAGTCTTGAACGGGACAAAGGTCTAGGGCTGACCGAGTTAGCTGATTTTTGAGGGAGCGTTAAGGGTTTTGCAAAGCTCGCAGGTTTTTCCATCGCATCCGCGGGCCGAGCAGTATTCTCGTCCGTAAAAAATGATTTGCAGGTGAAGCTTGTTCCATTTTTCGACTGGAAAAAGATCTTTTAAGTCGCGCTCCGTTTGGACGACATTGTTTCCGCGAGTTAATTTCCACCGTTTCGCCAGGCGGTGTATGTGGGTATCGACCGGAAAGCTTGGTATGCCAAATGCCTGAGCCATCACCACTTGAGCAGTCTTGTGGCCGACACCAGGGAGTTCTTCCAGTTCCTCTAAGGATTTTGGGACTCGACCTTTGTGAGACTCAATCAAGATTTTTGAAAGTCCAACGATCGCTTTCGACTTTTGTGGCCCCAAGCCACAGGGCCGTACAATTTCAAGAACCTCAGCTGGAGTTTTGAGAGACATTTTCAAGGGAGTGTCGGCCAGTTTAAATAACGCCGGTGTCACTTCGTTCACCCTTTTGTCGGTGCATTGTGCCGATAAAAGTACCGCGATCAGAAGCGTAAATGCATCTTTATGGTCCAGGGGAACATGAGTTTCTGGATAGAGCTCTTCGAGACGTTCTTGAATGAAGACCGCACGAGCAAGTCGAGTTTTTCGGCTAAGCATGGGGTCAGTTCTATCAGACCAACTGCAGATTCGGGTAGACTGGTTTCGATGGCAAACATGAAATCTGGAAATAAAAAACAAATTTATGCGATCGGCGACGTGCATGGTTGCGCCACCGAACTTGAAAGCTTGCTCGCGCATTTATCGATCGATCGAGAAACACTGATAATATTTTTGGGTGATTATGTTGACCGAGGTTTTGATTCCCGACGTGTCATTGATATTGTTGTCGATCTGAAAAAGCGCTGCGAGGTAGTTGCTCTCATGGGAAACCACGAGGCGATGTTTTTAGATTTTCTCGAACGACCTGAAAGTATTGGGTCAGGGCTGTTTATACTTAATGGCGGAGGTTCTACTCTAGCCAACTACGCCGGCCCCAATGGCTCGTTCGAGGTTCCTCAGTCACATGTCGAATTTCTTAAGAGCTTAAAGCTGTTTTACGAAACAGAATCGCATTTTTTTGTTCATGCAGGCGTTCCATTGAAGAAAAAGCTTCGCGATCTAGATCCTGTTTTGGATCGAGAAACCTTTTTGTGGACTCGGGGTCCGTTTCTGACAACGTCTGAAAACTGGGGCAAAATTGTCGTTCACGGCCACACTCCAAACGATCAACCTGAGCGTCGGCCCAATCGCGTGAATATCGATACCGGCTGTGTATTTGGCGGTCATTTAACCGCGTTTGATGTGACCGGCGACAAATTTATTTCTGTCGAACGAATTCCGTTCGAGGAAAAGGCAGCACCGATGTTAACGGAATCAGGCTCGCTTCGGATCGCAGTTCGTTTTAATGGGCGAATGCCTGTTACTGCTTCGAAGCCCGGGCAGCGTCGCATCGAATTTGAAACCCTCAATTACAATCAATTTGGCCTTTTATTGCGCGAACTCAGTCCTGCCGACATGTCCGCATTTGAAAACGGGGACGTGATTGAGGGGACGATCGGAGATGATCATCGGACGGCCGTCCAATTTGAAGGTCAGATTGTCCGCGTTGAAAGTCGCCACGGGTTTTCGCTTTACGGAGTCAAGATCGAAAAGATTTCGACGGCCAATGACACGGGTAGTGGTGGGTGGCTCAATCGGCCGGCTTGATCTAACATCTGGGCTTTCGGGGGTATTATCCGACAGCCACTCTTTAAGCGCATTCCATCTTTCAGTGAGCTTTCCAGCGGGGATCCGCAGGATCTGATTCTCGATCGCTTCTTAAACTATCTTTCAGAAATCGGCTTTGAACTTTACGCCGCACAAGAAGAAGCGATTCTTTCACTCGTTGGTGGGGACAACGTCATCCTCAATACGCCAACGGGAAGCGGAAAAAGTCTTGTTGCAGAGGCTCTGATCTTTAACTCGATGGCTCTCGGTCGAAGGTCCGTGTACACCTGTCCCGTAAAAGCCCTGGTAAACGAAAAGTTTTTAAATCTCTGTAAGCTCTTCGGTGCCGAAAGCGTAGGCCTGATGACAGGCGACGGATCAGTAAATCACGACGCTCCCATTCTCTGTTGCACGGCCGAGATATTGGCCAACATGGCGCTTTGTGATGGTGCAGATGCCAAAGTCGATGACGTGATTATGGATGAGTTCCATTACTATTCCGATCGCGAGCGCGGAATGGCGTGGCAGATTCCGCTTCTTGAACTTTCCCGAGCCCGATTTCTATTGATGTCGGCCACTCTTGGAGACATGACTTTTTTCCAAGAGGTTATCGAAAAGCTAACCGGTAAGTCTACGCGACTCATCACAGGGCTTGAGAGACCTGTACCGCTGGAATTTGAGTACCGTGGTGAAACGCACCTTCATGAAACCATCACGGACCTCTTAAAGTTAGGGCGAGCACCAGTTTACCTCGTCAACTTTACGCAGAATTTGGCGGCCGAAGAAGCACAAAATTTGATGAGCGTTGACATCATTACGAAAGAGCAAAAGAAAGCGATTCTTGAGCGACTGAAAGATATTCCGTTTCGCTCGCCTTACGGCAAAGAGATTCAAAAGTACCTGAAGCATGGAATAGGCGTCCATCACGCGGGACTTTTGCCGAAATATCGGATCTTGGTGGAAAAGCTCGCGCAAGAGGGCCATCTGAAAGTTATCTCTGGCACAGACACTTTGGGGGTTGGGGTCAATATCCCAATTCGGACGGTCTTATTCACGAAGCTCTGCAAATACGACGGGGAAAAGACGGCGATTCTTTCCAGCCGAGATTTTCATCAAGTGTCAGGCCGCGCCGGGAGGCGGGGATTTGATGAACGCGGGTTTGTGGTTGCGCAGGCGCCGGAACATGTCATTGATAATGTGAAGCTAGATCGCAAGGTGGCACTCGATCCCAAAAAGTCGAAGAAGATTGTGAAGTCGAAACCCCCCGAGAAAGGTTTTGTCCACTGGGATGAATCGACTTTTATGAAGCTTACGAAGTCGATTCCTGAATCGCTTCAGTCGCGGTTTCACGTTGATCACGAAATGGTTCTTTCGGTGCTGATGCGGAAGAACGAAGACGGTTGCGAGTCGCTTCGAAAACTAATTCGAGTTTCGCATGAGTCACTGGCGGCAAAACGAAAGCACCGAAAACGAGCCTTTGAATTATTTCGGTCGTTACTCGATCGAAACTTAATTACTCTCAGTCCTCTGCAAGTGCATGGCGATCTGCAAACCGATTTTTCGCTTCACCAATCGCTTTCGCTATGGTTGATCGACACTTTGAAGCTTTTAGATCCTGCAAGTGAAACCTATTCGCTAGATGTCGTAACCTTATGTGAGGCAATCTGCGAATCCCCGGACTTGATCATTCGCAAACAAACCGATCGCGCGCGCCAAGAGCTTTACCTGCAATTGAAATCCGAAGGGGTTGAGTTCGAGGAGCGACAAGAAAAGCTTGAACTCGTCGAGCATCCAAAGCCGCTTAGAGATTTTATTTATCAAACCTTCAATGATTGGTCGGAGAAGCATCCTTGGGTGGGTACCGAAAATATCCGGCCCAAGACGATTGTTCGCGAGATGCTTGAAAAGGGACTTAGTTTTTCAGACTACATTCGCGAGTACGATATGAGTCGGGGCGAAGGTGTGCTTTTGCGCTCGATCAACGATGTTTTCAAGGTCCTGGTAAAGACAGTTCCCGACAGTTTTAAAAATGACGAGATTTTGGAATTTGAAACTGAAATCGCTCTCATCTTGCGGTCTGTCGATTCTTCCTTGATGGACGAATGGGATCGCTTGCGCTCTGACTTTGTCGAACTTGGTGGCGCGGTACGAATTGCCACAGGTGACGCCGACAAAGCGGCACTGAAACTTGATACTGACGCGAAAGCGGCCATGGACCAGAAGTCGCGGCAAGCGGAGCTTCGAAGGCGAATCCGTGCTGAGGTGTTTCGTTTCACCAGGGCGATGGCATCCGGCGATTCGGAAGAAGCCTTCAATATTGCTTCCGAGTGGAAAGCGTTGAAGTTAAAGCGGTTGTCGCTTTCGTTTCAGGATCTCCTCTTGGACGTACCTGGTAATTCATGGTGCTACGCGGACGCACTCGCGCCGGTCTATTTTTCTGATAGTCTTTTGAAGCTTAAATCCGAGGGCTTCACGGGCTTGAAAACAGATCTTTCTTCGCGAAACGCCAATTTAACAAACATTCACTTCGGCGATACGGTGACTGTCGAGCATCGGCTTTTGGATCTAGGCGGAAGCGACAATACATTTTGGCTACGGCTAGAAATGAACTTAGAACTAGGCCGAGAAGAGCGCACGACATGAACCAGGTATCGCAATCGGATCGACTTAAAAAGTTTGTCTCAGAAAATGAAACGAAGCTCGAAGTTGGGTTTTTTGTCGGTGGCTTCCTTTTAGATATTTTTCTCTTGTCGACGCCGGACGATTTCTTTGGAATTCTGCAGCAGCTTTTTTACATGACCGTCGTTGCCTCACTTTTGCATTTTGAAATTCTCTATCGGCTGCGAAAATACAAGCCAGGTCGCCGAATGCGAAAGTTTTGGCAGTATCGCAGTCTTTTGCTGCATTTTTCACTTGGGGGACTTTTAAACGTCTATTCTCTATTCTACATAAAAAGCGCCTCTCTGATGAGCAGCTTTTTGTTTTTGATCTTCATGCTGGCACTCGTCTTGGCGAATGAATTGCCATTCGTGAAAAAAGCGAATGTATCTTCTAAAGTGGCGATGTACGCGATCTGTCTTTTTTCGTTTTTCTCGATTCTGCTGCCCATCGCTTTAGGATTCGTGGGCTGGATTCCGTTTCTATTGGCCGTCGGTTTTACAGGGTTGGCGTTTTACCTTCACGTACGATTGCTCGAAAGATCGTTTACTGATCGGCGAATTCTTCACAAAGCCATGCTCTATCCAAGCGGCGCGATCTTGACGGTTTTCACTTTGTTCTATGTGCTTGGCTGGATTCCGCCTGTTCCCTTAAGCGTGGTCGAACAAGGCGTTTATCATTCTATCGAAAAAAAGTCGGGTCAGTATTTCTTGAGTTTTGAAAAGCCCTGGTGGAAATTTTGGCAAACCTCCGATAGCCCGTTTCGTGCGCAGGCCGGCGATCGACTTCATTTTTATGCGCAAATTTATTCTCCCACTAGAATTTCCGATTCTGTGGTCATCCACTGGTTAATGAAAAACCAAAAAGGGAACTGGATCTCAAGCGACAAAGTCCCGATGAGCATTCAAGGCGGAAGAGAGATGGGATTTAGAGGGTTTTCCTATAAGTCCAACTATACACCTGGCGAATGGCAGATCCGGGTCGAAACTTCAGGTGGCATCGAGATTTCACGCCACTATGTCGAAGTAGAAGTCGTATCAGACGGTAACGCAGAACCTCGTGATTTTGTTCAGGTGGTTCGCTGATCAAAGTTTGTGTTTTTTGGAAATCGAATTCAATCTTCACCCTCATTGGGAAAATACTGACCTACAGGCTCATTAGAAAAGCGACAGCGATTTTAGTGAACATCGCAGAATGTCGAAAACTTGATTGCGCATTAACAACGTCGCGTTCGCTGTGGATATTTCCATTCATTCGTTTTTTTGTCGCTTCGAAGGGCATCAAAGTAGGAAAACCGTTTTTATACCAGCTGGCATGGTCCGAGCAGCCGTAACCACACTTGTCCTCAATGATAGTAGCGCCAATGTAAGTCGAATTGATTTTCGCTAGGTGTTCGCGCATTGAAAGTGAAGTGAAGTCCGTCATGCTGCCAAGCTTAAATTCACCATCACCAGGGTGGAGCGTCATATCAAGTTGCAGGACTCCGATCACATTCTTTGCTTTTGCTTTTGCATCAGCTGCGATTTCAGCCGAGCCCAAAAGCCCGCCTTCTTCCCCGGCGTACCAGTAGATCTCGATTGTTTTGGCTGGCTGCCGTCCCTTTAGCAGTATTCGCGCTGCTTCCAATAGGTTTGCAGATCCCGATGCATTGTCATCGGCTCCCGGAGCTTTCTTTCCGCCTCCGAAAAATGATTGCGCAATTGAATCGATGTGTCCGCCCGCTACTATAACTTCGTTTGGATTAAGTGCACCTGGGATTGTAAGTCTCAAGCTATTCATCGGAGTATTGCTATGAGGAATCAGATCAAGTTTAAAAGGTACTACGGAATCCTTAAGAACTCGCTCGATCTCAGCTTTGAATGCAAGTACTGCTGTTTGTCCGTCACCGTTTTTATGGTTCCGGGAGGTGAATTTTGAAAGGAAGTCGACAGTTGTTTTCAGATTGGTTTCTGAAACTTCAAGAACTGCTTTTTCGATTTCAACATCTTTGAGGGCAGGTTGGTTCGGAACTCCTATTTCCACCATTGAGCGAAGTTTAAATTCTTCGTCGCGTTTTGCTTGACGATCAAACTCCCCAAAAACAGTCAATGCGTGGGACTTAGCCATTTGCAAAGTGGACTTGTTGCTCAATTCTCCTAAAAGTTCATGCCCTCCGCATCGACCATTTTCGTGGGCGTGGTGAGCAAGCTCTTCACGTTCTTTTTCCGTCAGCTTCAGGAGTACAGTCCCAGTCGCTTCATGTGTGAGAATTGGATCCGCGCGAAGTTCTTTTGCAAGTGCCGCGTCCGTAAGGACATAGCGCGCCGGTGAGTCCGCAGGTCTTTCGGACGCGTTAGCTTTAAAGTTGGCTTTGGTGCTGGCGTTGGCCGCTAGACCCACGAGTGCGATCGAGAAGAAAAGTGTGCCGGTAAAAGTCTTCGCTGTATTTTTCATTAAAACAGCGTCGGTCTTCGCGATGAAGAGTGTCGAGTCGAGTTCCAAATTGGAACCGAAAACACGACAAAGAGGAAGTCGAGGTCGAGCTCTGCGAGTGCGACCATTGTCTTGTGTGTCGTCTCGCTAATTTATAAAAAACTTAAAAGTGAATCGGCGGCACGTCTTGGCAAAGAATTTGAATTCCTTGCGATTGAATCGGCGCTGCCAGGGTGTCGAGAGCGACTGATTCGGGTAGCATCAAAAGATGCGCTGCGATCATTGAGTCCGACAAATGTGCGGGAGATTGCACTCCGCGTTTCGCAGCTTTACGAATGTGGCTCGGTGCTAGCTTTGCAATTCTGCCGACAGATTCCAGTAAATGCCTGGTCATGCAGTTGAAGCGGGCATCTGACTTCTTGATCATAGAAATCCAATGTTTCGCCGCCGCAACAGTTTGCGGGTACCCCTCGTCGATCGCACGCACCAAACTTCTGCCAAGAATGTAGGGATCTAGCTCTTGAAATCGACGTAAATCTGGATGGGGAAGCGGACCGTATGCTTTGAATTTAGGGGTGAGACTCATTGAAACAAATTCGTCGCAGACGATATTGATACCTTTTTCTTGATAGCTCTCTGCCTGGGCATCGAAGTTGTGAAAGAGATAGCTAGCAAACTTCGCCAATTTTTCTCCTGCAATGAGCCGGTCAGAAATTTCGTTCGATTGGAAATTGGAAAGTCGCGCGTAGAACGGGCGTCTTGCCATGTTAATCGCGATAGCTTCGCGCAAATGTTCACGAAAGCATTCTTTGGTCTTCGAAACTTCCTTGAATTTAGGAAAGGTATTCAAGCCGTCTTTACCAAGTTCATAAGATGCAACCACAGGATTGAGAAATCCGAGCGTCGCGAGTATAATCGCGGCTGTGAATTTTTTTGAGCTGGGCTTCATTACTTACCTCTTGGTCCTGATCGTTCACTTCGTGTGGGCCGCCTATCTGCTGGCCAGGCGTCTTGCTCCACTTGGCGTGGGGCCAATCCAGCATCCCGGACTCATCCTAGCCGGTTTAGTCGTCCTCAATGCACCGTCACTTTTAGTGTTCGTTGAAGGTTCTATTTTCCATTCTAAAAACATGGCGATAGCCCACGCAATTTACCACATAGTCTTAGCGCTTGACGAGGTTCTTCGTCTTCGAAGGGATCCTGTCAGAGGAGTCTTTCTTGTAAACCACCTCTACTGGGCAGCGGTCATTTTCGGGTTTGTATATTTTAACAAATTTCCTCGAGTGGAAAATCTTTCGACAGTCTATGAAGCGGTGATCGGATGCTGGGTATGAGTACTCAGAACGGGGTTCTGCCGGTGATGGAAGCCATAAGTCGGAATGGCGATAAGCCGGCACTGATTTTTCCGGACCGGAAGCCGGTCACTTTTGGTCAGCTTGAAATTCAAGCGGTCAAATACCGGAAAAAACTTAGGCAACTCGGCCTTCAAAAGTCTGACACGATTCTCCTTGGTGAGGCGCCTTCTCCTGAACTGTATGCAATTGTCTTGGCTGCTCTTGCAATGGGCGTTGCCGTAGCCGTTATTGAGCCTTGGATGCCAATCGCGGAAATCGAATCGGTCGCTCGAGGCTTAAACCCGAAACTGTTTTTGACAGGCCTTCTTGGTCGATTCTGGGGATTTCGTGTTCCCGCGATTCGCTCGATTCCGATTTGGAGCAGCACTTCAAAACTTCTTTCCAGCTGTCCTGATTTGCAGCCCGGCGATTCGCTCGAGGTGACGGACTTGCCAGATCATCATTTGGGCTTGGTTGCGTTTACAAGCGGGACGACGGGGCTCCCAAAAGGAGTACCTCGCCGGCATGGCTATTTACGGCATCAGCATCGCGTGCTGAAGTCAGCACTTCATCACGAAAGTCATGAAGGCCCAGAGCTTACGATTTTCACGAATTTCGTATTCGCAAATCTCGCAAGCTGTCGCGCATCTGTTGTGATTCCTTCTACCTGGAAAGCCAACGACCTTAAATGGGCATCCAGTTTGTCAGAAAAACTTCTTGCGCCCGAGACTGCTACAGTAGGACCAGCCTTCTTAAGACGCCTTTCGGTCGAAAGCGGTTTCGAGCGCCTTAATTCCATTCATGTCGGTGGTGCACTGACTGACGTTTCAATTTTTGAAGCGGCCTTTGGGAGATTTCGCGATGCTGAATTTCTTCACGTTTACGGAAGTTCGGAAGCAGAGCCAGTCGCGACTATGGGAGCGAAAGAAGCGGTGGAACTAAGTCGTGAAAGTGGCTACTTTCAAACTTTGGCGCTGGGGCGTCCAATTTCTGAAATCAATTCGAAGCTTGAGCTTTCGACGACGTGGGTATCGGGGGATCATGTTTGTCCGCTTTACATCGGTGCACCTGAAAATATTGAGAACGAAAACCGTTTAAATAAGCGAGTCGATGCCGATGGCACCGTCTGGCACGCGATGGGCGACCGGGTTAGATTAAGAGCAGGCGTTTGGTGGTATCTCGGACGAAGCTCACAAAGTGAAACTGATTTCATTCGCGAACAAGAATTGGCATTCGCGATAGATAGCAGCAAAGTCTTCTTGAATAGATCTATAGAGGGGCGCTGTGAGGTCTATTTTGAAGGGCTGCGTGAACGGCTTGTACGAGTTCGCGCAGAGGTCGAAAAATGGAAAGAGTCGGTCGACATTTATCATACGACAATTGTTCGTGACAGACGACACCGCGCTCGCATTGATCGAGAGTCTTCGAGAAAAAAATCTAAACTCATTGTGAGGATCTAAGTGAAGTCTTGGCTCATTTATCTAAAAGAACGTTTTCCGCTTCCGGTCTATTTTCTTCTTAGCGGCGGACTTGCTGCCTCGGGATCGGTTCTGGTTGGTCGTCCAATTATGACAATTCCGACTATGTACGCGTTTGGCTACGCTATGTGGTTGTTTGCGACTTTGAGGTTGATGGACGAGTTGAAGGACTATGACAAAGACGTTATTGCCCATCCTACGAGACCTCTACCCAGAGGGGTTTTGAAGGTCGGCGTCGTTGAAAAAGTCATCCATGGATCAATGATAGCGGGTGTCGCACTCAGTTTCGGTTTTTTCGTTTTCGATAAAATGGCTGCGATATTAGCACTGATAACCACTGCTTGGCTTTGGTTGATGTACAAAGAATTTTACCTGGGCGAGAAGCTTTCTAAGAGGCCGATTCTGTATGCGATCACTCATCAAATTATACTTATTCCCTTTTGTCTCGCGCTGTCCGCTGCACCCATAGAAGACGGGAACGTGAATTACTTTGTGTTTTGGTGGTCGATTGGCGTTTTGGGTTCTTTCTTTACCTATGAAGTTAGCCGAAAGCTTGATCCCAAGGCGCACGCAGTCCTTGGCACGTATTTAAGTGTATACGGAAAAGCGGGATGCATGGCTATCGTGATAGCGCTATTCATGTTGTGCTTTTTTTCTGGAATCAATGTCATGTTGCCGTTTTGGACGATTCCTTGGGCCGTTTTGACAGTGTTAAGCTACGGGCTTCTATGGACGCAAAACACTGATAAACCAGGAAAGATGCATAAAGTAATTGAAGGCTTCGCGACGCTGTCTCTTTTCTTTTTCATCTGGTCGCCCGCGCTATTCAATTTTTACGCGAAACTTGTAGAGCTTTAAGAAAGCAGGATTTCTAATGAATCACGTTTGCATTACTCGAAACGAACTAGAGATGCTTAGTAAAAGTGATCGGGAAAAGCTTTTACTTCATGAAGCGGGTGGAAAGGGGAAAAATCTTTGGCGAATGACGGAGCTTGGGGTTCCCGTACCGCCATGGTTTGTGGTGCGAGCGTCAAGTTTCGAGCTATTTTTAGAGAAAAATGGCTTGCGCGAAGTTATTGAAGAAGAACTCGAATCCCTACAGGCGGAAAGCGCAGGTGGAAAAAAAATCGAACCGCAGCGGTTTGATTCCGTTGCCGCTTCGATCGAAGCCATGATCCTAAAAGGTGAATTCGATCGCAGCTTCTTAAGTGAATTTGAAAACGCGTTTACTGGCTCAAGGCTTTCCGAAGGAGACTGTGCCGTCAGATCTTCTGGTCTCGATGAAGATTCAGCTTTAAATTCATTTGCGGGTCAGTTTTCGAGTTTTCTCTTTCAGAGCGGAATGGTACAAATTCTTGAATCGATAAAGAAGTGCTGGGCATCTGGTTTTTCTGGCCGAGCACTCAGCTACCGGCTTGAACGCGGTCTTGGATTGAACGGTATCTCTGTGGGAGTCGTCGTTCAAAAAATGGTTCACGCAGATCGTGCAGGTGTTGTGTTCAGCCGCAACCCCATTCGAGCCTTGGATCGCGAATCGTTACTGATCGCTTCTGTCTTTGGATTAGGAGAGGGTCTCGTTAGCGGTTACCTTGAGAGTGACAATTATGACGTGGTTCGAGATTCAGTTTCTGCCGGGGCACTGAAGTACAAAGCTGAACTAGTGATGAAAGATCAAGCCTTTCGCCGAGATCAAGTGGGGGGCCTGAAGATCGAAAGTGTGGACGACACGCTCCAAAAAGTTTCGTCGCTCAATGATCAAGAGGTAAAGACGATCGCCAAAATAGCTCTCGACCTCGAAGCGAGACTCGGAACTCCGCAAGATTGCGAATGGGCCATCGAGAATGGCGAAGTTTACTTTGTCCAAACTCGGCCAGTGACCAGTCTTCCGCCAGAGACTTATTTCCAACCAGCGGTTCGCGGACAAATGGCGACACTTTGGGACAATTCAAACATTATCGAAAGCTACTCCGGGGTCACTACGCCGCTGACATTTACTTTTGCGTCGCGGGCGTACCGACAAGTTTACATTCAGTTTTGCGAAGTGATGGGAATCCCGCAGGCATGGATCGACGAACGCGAAGAGGTGTTTCGCAACATGTTGGGCCTGATTCGTGGTCGCATCTATTATAACCTCGTCAACTGGTACAAGCTGGTTTTGCTGCTACCTGGGTCTGCGAACAATAAAAGTTTCATGGAAACCATGATGGGAGTAAAACAGGGTTTAAAGCCTGAGGTGACAAAGCTTTTCGAGTTCGTCAGTGATCCACCTAAATACAGCGTTACTCAAAAAGCCACTTTGCTTGTGATGACTTTCATTCGGTTTATCCGCATTGATGCTTTGGTTGCAGAATTCAACCGGAACTTTGTCGTGACCTATGAGGATGCGCGGAAACGACCTTACCGCACTTACAGCTTTGATCGGCTGGTCGAAGAATATCACAGGTTAGAAGATCGATTTTTAAAGCGATGGCAAGTACCGATCATCAACGACTATCTTTGTATGATATTTTTTGGACTTCTAAAAAAGTTAACAGAGAAGTGGGTTGCCGCAGGCGACGTGGGTAGTTCGCTGCAAAATGATCTCTTGTGCGGCCAAGGGGATCTTGAAAGTACAGAGCCAACGAAGACGTTGATGAGGATTGCCGCGACCATAGATACGCCAACTGCCATCTCACCGAAGTCGGCCACCGGAAATGCGGCTCTTCGTGAATGGTTCTTGATGGAAAAGCCGGGCGCCATTTGGAAAAGTTTAGTTCAAGGTGATAAACCCGAGATCAAAGCGCTGTTCGATCGCTTTTTAGATCTCTATGGATTTCGCTGCATCAACGAATTGAAACTCGAAGAAAGTGATCTGCATGACGATCCGACGTTTGTCGTTGGAAGTGTGCAGAGCTACGTACGATCGGGCTCCTATGACATTGCTAAAATGGAAAAGCGCGAACAAGAAATTCGAGGCCAAGCCGAGATCACGCTGAAAACAAAACTGTCAGGTCCAAAGCTTTGGATTTATCGCTGGGTCTTGAATGAAACTCGTCGCGCGGTCAGAAACCGCGAGAACCTAAGATTTGCCCGTACCAAGGTTTTCGGTGTCGCGCGCAACATTATCCGCGCGATGGGGCTTAAGCTATTTGAATTAGGAGTTCTAAAAAACGAGCGCGATGTTTTCTTTCTTACGATTGAAGAGCTAATTGCTTTCAACGAAGGCAGAACAGTGACGTTGAATATCGCAGAACTCACGGCTATTAGAAGACGAGAATTTGCGCAGTTTGATAAATCTCCGCCTCCTCCAGACCGATTTCTGCTGGAAGGGGCCGTCGCCATCAGTCTTCCGTATGCGCAGATTCTATCGGAACTGGATTTACTTCGATCCGAACGACCGAAGTCGGACGATCCCAATGTTCTAATTGGAACGCCCTGTTGCCCAGGGATCGTTGAGGGTGTTGTCCGTGTTGTAAAAGAAATGAAAGACGCGGAGGGCATCAATGGTGAGATTCTTGTGACAGAACGCACAGATCCAGGTTGGGTCCCGCTTTATCCAAGCTGCTCTGGCCTCTTAATAGAGCGCGGAAGTCTTTTGTCTCACTCTGCGGTGGTCGCTCGTGAACTCGGTTTACCGACAATTGTTGGAATTTCTGGTGGGCTACTGAAAAAGCTTAAGACGGGTGACCGGGTCCGAGTTGATGGCGCAAAAGGCGAGGTTAGAAAACTATGAGTTATTTGATTCGTGAAGTTACGCCTCAGGAATTTGTTGAATATTACGGCGAACCGAGTCGCGATCGACTTGCGCGTTTTGTTTTGGCACCAGTCACATTTCCTCGCGGATTTTTCTTTGCCTGCCGGGAAGGAAACTCGACGCCAGTTGCACGAATAGCGGTCTCAAAGTCCGTGGAGCTGGAAGGCAGTAAGTCAGGAGCGGCCGTTGGTTTTTTCAGTGGAAACACCGACGCGATGGGTGAACTTCTAACTCATGTGGATCTTTGGTCGGAGGCCAACGGAGTGTCGAAGATCTTTGGGCCGATGATTTACAACACTTGGTTTCCCTATCGCGCGAAAATGTACAGCCATCAAGTCGGCCCAAGCGGCGATGGTCAGATTGATTACACTTGGGAGCCTCACCAGCCGCGAGGTGACGAAAATGCTTGGCAAGCTCATGGCTATAAGGTCATTGAAACTTATGCGACGCGCGCGCTTAATGGACTTTCGGAATTTACCTCACGTCAACTTCCAGCCTTGGACCATTCAATTGAGCAGGGATTCACATCCCATTCATTTTCTTCTTTGATGAGTAAACCCGCCGATCGAATTCGGCTCTTGAATGATTTGTTTGATTTGACGATGGAAAGCTTTAAGGGTGCCTTCTTGTTTTTGCCGATTTCAAGAGAGCACTTTCATCAGCTTTATGTTGCCGGACTTTCAGAGATCAAAGACCTTTCTATGTCGTTCCTCATTCGATCGAAGGACGGAAAACCTGCAGCGTTCAGTTTTGCTTTTCCTGACGGTCGTTACATCGTTGTTAAAACGCTAGCCGTGGGTGAGGAATTCAGGGGCAAAAAGCTTTCCAATGCCGCAATGGCACTTTCGTGCCAAGTGGCTTTGGGTCAAGGTTTGGACAAGATGATTCACGCGCTTATGCGGCGAGGCAATATAAGCGAAAATTTTGGTGGGAAATCTGAACTTTTGTGGGAGCACCAATACGCACTCTTTGCCAAAGAGCCGAAATCTCGCTAGCAGTCATTCACAATGAAGAATCGAATTAATCTGCTTTTGTCTTTTGCCCTAGCGCTCATATTTCTCACAGGTTCAACACTCACTTCTGTGGTGGCGTTGGCGTCAGGCGCACCGACCAGTTTTGAGCGTCATCAGCTTCGGCCGAAATTGATTGTCGTCCTTGTAATTGATCAATGCCGCTCTGACTTTTTAACTCGTTTTGCAAAACGAATGGAAGCTAGTCGGTCGCGCGGCCTAAGCTATCTGATGAAAAATGGCGCCTACTACCCAAATGCGAAATACGACATCTTGCAAAGTATGACTTGCCCTGGTCACGCCACGGTTTTGACCGGCGCCTATCCCAATCAGATGGGGATTCCGCTTAACGAATGGTACGACACATCGATTAAAGAAGAAGTTTATTGCGCCGCCGATCCGTCAAGCCCGATCGTTGGGCGAGAGGCCCCTGCCAAAGAGGGAATGAGTCCGCGCCGTCTTGTGGGATCGACTGTTGGAGACGAACTCAAGATTGCGGGTTATGGCACTAGAACGGTCGCGATCGCTTTGAAAGATCGATCGGCGATCATGATGGGCGGGCACTTAGCGAATCTTTCGCTGTGGGTTGAAGATGGAAAATGGGTTTCCTCGAAGTACTATTTAAAAGACGGAAAGCTTCCGGATTGGGTCACGCAATTAAATAAAAAAATTGAGAGCGAACGTGGACAAGTGTTTGAATGGGAAGTCCCGGGCGCACCGTCGGGTTTGACGTCTCCGTCTTCCTCGGCCAAAAAGAAAGTGAAAGTCGTGATTGATGCAAAGGAGGCCTTTGCGACTCAATACGGAGTGAAGGTGACAACCGATGCGGCGATAAAAGCGGTCGCAGAATTTAAACTTGGTAAGGGTCCGCACACGGATATTCTGGCCGTTAGTTATTCGTCCCACGATCTCCTCGGTCACCAAAAAGGTCTTCAGGCTCCCGAGATGGAAGACCTTACTATGTACGAAGATGAGAGCATTGGGCTTTTGATCGAGGCCATTGATTCCGCTGTCGGTTTGAAAAATGTAGTTTTCGCTATGACAGGTGATCATGGAGTTGCGCCGGCCGTGCAGGTCGTGAAGCCATTGGGAATAGATGCAGGCACTTTTGACAAGTCTCTTGTTCAGGAGGCCGGCGAACATTTGGAAAAGAAGTTCGGAAAGAGTCGACTTGGTCCTTTCATTTTACGAGTACGATCGTTTAACTTCTATCTTGATCCCGCCGTGATTTTGGCAAAGAAACTTCGGCGCGAAGATGTAGAGGCGGAATTGAAATCGTTTTTACTTCAAGCAAAAGCCAACGGGGAAATCGGCCGAGCGGGCGTTGCTGATGCGTTCACTCGCACAGAATTTGAGAAAAAACTTTTTCCCACTGGCCGATTCGGACGTCAGCTTCGAAATACTTATGTCGTCGGAAAATCTGGTGACGTAATACTTATTCCGAAGCCTTTCTGGGTCTCGGAAGGCGCCTTCGCGACCCATTTAACTGGCTATGAATATGACCGATCTGTACCTTTAATTTTAGCAGGTGAGCGCTTCAAGGCCGGAGTTTATGCCGAGCCAGCGGAGGTCACCGATTTGGCGCCCACGCTAAGCCATATACTTGGACTTGTGGCGCCGTCTGGATCTGACGGACGTATCCTTCACGAAAGTTTGAAGCCTTAAGGCAGGGAATCAGCCAGACACTGATGGCCTAGAAACTCGCAAGACAGCATTTGCTACCCCGGAACCTGGGTATTTCACGGCCGTGGAAAGTGAAGTTCTGGTGTATTCACCAGTCCGCGAAGATTTTGAATGGGTGAAGTGCACGACGATGATCGTAAGAACGGAGACAGGTACAATCGCTGGTGCGACGGATTACGATTTCAGTGTGGCAAAAACTGTTTGTAACTGAGTACGGTCACACGCCGAAGTTGTTTAGCTTCCTCGAAGTTTACGATCTAGAGAAAAACGACCGGCGCCTTGAAGCACCAACAATACACACGCGGCAAGATAGAGCAGCGACAGCTCCTTTTTCGAAAAAGGGTCCATGGCGTGTGCGCCGAATGCGGCAACCAACATTGTGAAACCTAGAAACAAAGAAGAAGCCCGGGTGTAAAGTCCGGCGGCTATCAATAGTCCGCCGAGGAACTCAGCAAGTGAAGCTGACCACGCAAATATTGTCGGCAAAGGGAAACCCATCTGGCCGACTTTTGCGATGAATCCTTCGGCCGGAGGTATCTTACCCAAGCCATGGGCGAAGGCCATTGCCAGACCAATAAACATTCGAAAAATAAATAGGCCTAAATCTGGATTGTGAACAAGTTTTTTCATTGCGGCACCTTTCACTTTTTTTCGAAGATATCGAACTCGTAGACGCCAGTCGTGTCAAGGTCCCGAGCCCACTCTTCCTCGGCTCGCAGTTTCTCCCAGCCGCCCGAAGCGATTTCGGGTGGTCTTCTTAAGAAACTTCTGATCACGACACGCGACCCACTTCGGGTTTGGCTTGGAAGATTATTTAAAAGTGCGATCGCTTCGGCTTCCGGAATGTAGGATATTGTGTCGGAAAGTGAAACGAAGTCGTAAGGCGTAAGCTTGATTGCGTTGAGTAGGTTGTCTTGCCGATAATTCACTTTGGTTTCTGCTTTTTCGATTGATTCTAGAATGTCTTCGCGAGCTTCGAGCGGTAGCCCTTCCTCGTAATAAATTCCGCCCAGAAAAAGAATCTGCAGGAAGTAGTTTTTTCGAATCAGAGTTCTGGTGAATAGGCGCGTGAATTCTTCTTCAATAAACACCGACGGCGCTCGACTTTCTGTTCGGCGATCTGCTTGCCCTGAGAAATGCCCTTTATAGAGAAACCGATTGAATACGAATTCGCTGGCAGCAATTCTGACGAAAGCCTTGAAAACAAGTGGTTTGAAGTGTCTTTTGAAAAGTTTGGCCTGTTCTTGAAGCGAGTGAGCTTCAAATATCGGACGTGTGTCGATTCGAAGGACCTCGCGAAAGACACGTCCCATTTTTTGAAAGTGTCCCTCCCAGCGTCCCAGCAAAACAAACCCGCGGGGTGTCCACGCATTTTTACGGTCTAGCCAAAATCGAAATGTTTTTTCGGAGAGAAAAGGTTTTAATGAAATGAAGACTTCTAGTCGGTCATCGCCAGAAATCGAGTTCCCCGGAATTCCGCCCCGGTAGCCGAGAAGAAATAAAAACTCATCGCGACTTAAATGTTTTGCTGCAGCAACTCGCAATTCAACTAAGGCGAGTTGCTCGAGAGATAGATCTATGACGTCAAGGTTCCTAGGGTTTTTAGCTAAAAGCGGGAGCACTCGCGCGCCGCTCCCACCAATGCAGAATACTGATTCCAAGTCGTCTTTTAGAAGTTTCCACTCGATTCGCGTGTCTTCATTGGAAAGGGTGTAGTTGAGACTTTGAAAGTATTCGCTCATAGTGTAAGGCCCCCAGTGTATTCCAGACGAAAGCCGATCGTTTTTTCCTCTGTTAAGTTCTGCGCTTGGCCAAGTAGTCGTCCCGCTTCGCCACGATATGTTTGTGCCCCCGCCGAGGCCGTAAACCCAGATGTAAATTCGTAAGCAACCCGAATAGACGAATAAAGATCTCTTTGTGAATTCGGCGATCCAAAGCCCTTCAGTAGGTCCAGCTCAAAGGTCCACTTTTCCTTCGTGTAGCGAACAGGAATATAGGCAATCGCTTCTCCCGTTGCGGCAAGAAGAAGAGCATCTCGATAGATGGTAAGCTGGGGGCCAACGAACCATTCGTCGAGAAACCAATCTGATCCGAGCGTCAAAAAAAGAGCATCGCGATCGGAATTTCCGACCTCGGTTTTTACAACGACGTCGTTAAAGGCATAGGAACCTTGCAGGCCACTAATGATTTCATTTTTCCCAAGGCGCGGTTCGAGCTTGTGAGATCCGATGATCGCTAGATCGAGCAAACCTATTTTTGCAGACGCCCGAAGGGCTGTCTCGTGCAGGTCTTCTCGCTCTCGGTTTGCGACAGGTTGAGCAAAGCGAATCGGTGCCGATTTGTAGACCCGTACGAGATCGACATCGAATGCTTGCTCGAATATTTTGCCAGATTTTGTGATCCGAATTGCATCTGGATGGGTCAACTGATCGAGAAGTGGATCCAAAAAGAATCGATTGAAGCGTCGGCCACTGAAGAGATCAAGTGAGGGTAGTGTCCAACTCTGACTCCATCGTATAGGTTGACGTCCCACCCGCAGGCCCAAAGAGTCATAAGTGAGATCCACCCAAGCTTCGTTTAAGTCAGATTCATCGCGCGATTTCCTAATATCTGGGGCCCCTAAGGGCCGAAGGTTTTCCTCAGCCAAATCTCTTGTCACAAATCCTTCAAGACGAAATCGGTAGGCGGACAAACCGCTTTGAGCCATCACATCTAACGCCGATCTCAAGTAGAGTTCTCGTTTGAACTCTTGCTGAAGGCTATTGCCACTTTGCCATCCGTCAAGGCGGGGAACAAATTCGAGCTGCAGTTCGGCCGCAGAGGTTTGCGACGTGAATACGGTCGAGAGCGTTAGCAGCAACATGATCTGAAAACGTCTCATCGAACCTTCTCGAGGGACTGCGTTGTAAACAACGAATCAGGAAGATCTGCTGGGTTCATCTCGAGGATTGTAATGGATGAAGACTTTCCTGTGACGTCTTCAATTATCAGTTCAGTGGGTCGCAAAGAACCCGCGATGGTTTTATAGCTCGTGTACTTTGCTCGTTTAAGGACGGTTTTTCCGTCGAGTCCAAGAAACTCCGCTCGACTTGGCCGGCCATTTGTCCGGTTGACCCAAAGTCGAATCTTTGAATAGGTCAGCATTTGTTTAGTGCCTTCCAGGAATATTATCGATTCTTCGCCGTCCTCTTTTTCTAGCGTAGCTTTATAGTCGCCGTGCCACCTGGTTCTCGCAATATCTCCGTTTGAAATTTCACCGGACATTTTTTGCGCCAGCGAAAGGCGAACAGATTTTTTTAAGTTTGGGATGTAGGCGTGAAAGTCGCGATCAAGCATCAGCATGTTTCGTCCGCGGTCTTTGGTCGGACTTTTCACAATGACCAAGGTCTTGTCTTTCCCTTTCAGAAACACCTCAAAGATCTGATCCGTGGATGAGGTTTTGACGCCGATTTTCATCTTGTATACTTCCGATGGATTTCGAACGTCGTCGGCCATTTTTAAAAGTAAATCTGGCGAAACGCTCTCAAGCGCCATTGACGGATCGAGATTGAAGAGGAAAGCAATCGCGCATGCCAGCGCCAACTTTGACCTTATACTTGAATGGGTGATCATTGTTTTTCCTCTTGGGGGCCGGTTAAGCCCCATAGGTCTTGGGGGCCGTAGATGAGAGTGCCTCGATGAGACATCATGGCTGCATTGAATGCGGCTGTCGCAACCGTTGCTGCAGGAATCGGCTTAATGGTAAGTGGTAGACCGCCAGGCAGTATCCGTCCGATCGTCGTTAAAATGGTGTCCGTTACGGATTCACCCAGGCGGGAATTTTCTCGGTGGCCCTTTAGAAGTGCGGGACGGAGAATTCTCAAACGCTCGAAATTCAATTTTTGAATATCTCGTTCCAATTCGCCCTTCATGCGTACATAGAAAAATGGCGAGCGAGCATCGGCACCAGCCGCCGAAATAAGAACCATTGCTTTTCCACCATTGGTACGGAAAGCGCGAGCGACTTCCATTTGATGATGATAGTCGACTTTGTATTGTTCTTCTTTGGTCTTTGCTTGCTTAAGAGTCGTGCCCATGGCCGAAAATAGAACATCGCCGTTCAGTTTATCGCGCCACCCATCAGAAGGATGATTGAGCTTCTCGAAATCAACTACGTGATTCACCAGATTTGGTGCTTCAGTCGGAAAAGGCCGGCGGGTAAAAACTGTCACGGTCGACACCAAACTCAACTCTGGCTTTAAAGCCGAATGCCTGAGAAGGAATTGAACGAACTCGCTGCCGACGAGGCCTGTGGCACCAATGACATTGAAATGAAGTCCATTTTTCACAGCCGTTCTAGTCTCCACGGTTTACGGTCTCGAGACTACTATGAAAGGCCCCGCGCTTTCAACGCGAGAGCGCGACAGAGTGCGATCTCTTTTTCTGAAATAACGCCGGATGGCCCACGGATCGTGGCCAATTTAACACCGTGTTCAATCGAAAGCTTGTAGATTTGCTTTACTCGCTGCCAATCAAGATCTCGACCTAGTGTGAAAGGCTCATATCGTTCCTCCATCGCTAGAACTGCCGTTTCGCCGAGGCAGGCATAGACCACATCTCTTGGGAGGCCGATATCGCAGTTCAATTGGCCGGAAGACCCGGGTAGCATAACTTCCCCAGACTCAATAAACAAGACGTCGGGTCGTGCTAAGACATCCTCCATGTTAAAATCAAGGGGGCGCGAGCAATCGCACACGATGCAGCCTGGCTTTAGCTGACGAACGTCGACCACCTTTTGATCGAACGCGGACGTTGCAGTGACAAGTACGTCGGTGTGAGCAGCGACAAAGTTGGCGTCCGTCGCCAAGCGTATTTCGGTCCGCGGACTGAGAGATGAGATTTCGATTCCCAATTCTTCTAGTCGATCCATGCGTGGAGCAATCAGACAGACTCGTTCGAAAACCAATGAAAGTAGTTTTGCCGAGACTTTGCCGATGGAACCAGTCGCGCCGATGACAGTTGCTGTGCCATTTACTAGACCGGTATTTTTATTTCGAGTTAGAATCCCCATTTTTTCGACAACTTCGTGCACTGCCCAAAGTGTCGCTGACGCAGAGAGCGAATTGCCAGTCGTCACTGGAATTGGACTCATACGATTGATGGTTGCGCCGGCATCGCCAACGATTTTTGTATAGGCTCCAAGACCTATTATTTTCGCTCCGTGATCGGCGGCGTGATGACAAAGACGCCCAATTTTTTCATAAGTCACCTCCGGTGCTTCGTTTCGCATCACTCTGGGTGTGGCAAACAAGCCATAAAGAATCCCAGTTACTTCGCGCCCGGTTTTTTTACTTACGATCCCACTCATGTTTCCGTACACAATTCCCGGAAGTTTGGCGGTGGATCTTTCAATTAGGGGATGGAAGTTTTTTGGCAGGTTTCGAGCGAGCGATAGGCCAGGGGCACGCGTGAGATCTCGAAAACTGAGAGAGTGCAGAACGAACGCAAAGTCTGGCTTTTCAATCGCTGACTTTTTATTGGATGCCTTCACCCTTGATTTCACAAGCCGCGTTTGAATAGAGGGTCGAGCGGTCATGACATATCGCCGAGTTTCATGCGATACCTCTGTTTGGCTTTCTAAAATTTCTTGCCACTCCTCCAAAGAAAGTGGAGCCGTTTTTTTCTTCAACAGTCTAAGACAAGCATCGATGGAGGAGTAGGTCAGGCGCGGGTCCCAATTTTCAAATTTCTCGGGGAGAGATTTGTGAATGGCTTTGGCACCGAGATTCTCAATCTCTTTTAGTACTTTGGGGTCAGAGGTTGTGACTAGGATTTCGCGACCCCGTAAAATGTCTGTCTCCCTCGAGAATAAGTGGATGAGATAGGGATCGCCCCAGATGTATCTGTAGGCTCCGAGCTCCTGAATCAACTGAGCTAATCGTCTTGGCTTTTTAACGTTCGCCGCTCGCGGAGCGAGGTTCCCCATGTCGCGAAACTGCGCAACACCGAGTCCTAGTTTGGTTAATTCCAAAAGTAAGGGCCACGGTTTCGCAACAATGGGTAAACCAAGGCCGGCATAGAGATCGCCGAATCCAATCCGTGCGCCAAATCTTTCATGAACCGTCGATAGGGCTTCCATGTGCAATAAGCCAACTGGAAAAAAGATTCCATCCCGAGGTTCGACTACTCCGGATTTTACCAAATTAACGATGCCGTTTACTTCGGCTAATTCTCGAAGTCGTTCACCACTACAAAGTGGAATCGACACGGGAGTCGACATTACATCGAGGGCTTGGCGGTGCGTATAAACCTTGTCTCGAAAGCGAATCTCGGTTGGAAATCCGGAAATAGCAATGGCATCGACTTGCGATCTTAAGCGTTCGATCAATCGTTTGAGATTGTCGACCGAATATTCGACCCCAAAGCGTTGCAATTCGAAATCTGCACCCTGGACAGTGAACCTTGTGGCGAAATCCCAGCGTGAGCTTCCAAAACTAAGCTCAGCGACTCTGTATGTAGGCATGATACCCCTTCCAGAGTGACGCTTCATAATCTTTAAAGCGTGGATAAAAATCTACTCCCAAAATTGAATCGCTGTCCGAGGTGTCAATGGCTGGCAGATTTAAAACGTATTCGATTTCTTCACGCGGAAGTCGAGTGAGCCATTCCGCGATCGGCTTCACGATGGATCCAGGAATATTTTCGACGGTTCGAACTTCGCGGTGGAGTCCGAGATTACTGAGAGCGGATTGAAAAAGTGATTCGACGGTTGGTCCGTTTGAAGGTGCAACATAATAGCTTAAAAGCGGTTCCTTAGATTCGAGAAATGACTCGAGCAGCGACGCAATTGCTTTTCCAGCATAGTCGACTGGAACAAGCGGAATCGTGTGGTTCTTTCTTCCGGGAATAACAATTGTTCCGCGCCAAGCCTCGATGAACGTGCGCATTCTTCGGAATGCGTCGATGGCATGGTAGGGTCCATCGATCCGACGAATCGCCGATCCATCCGTTGCACCCACTAATATACCCGGGCGTAAAATCAGTTTCCTTTTTGGAAAGTGAGACTCCCAGGCGCGCACAGTTTTTTCACCGCTTGCTTTCGATTCAGCGTAGGCGTCTGGAAAAGGTCCTCGTGATTGGTGGCTTGCGGTTGCAGGCAAGCCGGCTATTTGGTCGCTTGAGTTATCGTTGGAATTGAAAAAACTTGGGCGACTGATCAACTCGTCTTGGGTTTGCTTAGCTTTTTCTTTGGAGGACAAAGTCCCAAGTCCCATGGTGACGGCGACCGTCGAGACATGGGCGAAACAGGGAACTTCGAGGTGCTGCGCAATTGCAAGTGCCGTGTGGGTGGCAAAAACATTGTTGAGGTAGGCATCTTCTTTCGATACTCGGAGATTATAGAGGCCTGCCATATGAAGCATAAGATCGAATTTTCCAGTCAATGAATTGAGCAACTCTGCTTCAAGTCCACCGTTCCAGTTGGTCAGGTCGCAAACTAAACTCTGCACTGAAGAAGACTTACTGACCGGAAGTTTTTTTCGCGACACGAGAGTGATCTCGGTTCCGGGCCCAAATTGATTTAAAATTTCGGAGATGACAGCCGGGCCAAGAAACCCAGTGCCACCGGTGATAAGGATTCTCATGGTGTGTCCTCGGCCCCAAGAAATACCGGTAGAGCACGCTTAAGACAGGTCACTTCAATTTCTCGGACTCCATGGTGAAGGATTTCTCCGTCTCCAAAAAAAGTAAGATCTCTTGCATCGCTCTTAGACCGGAAGACCGCATGTGAAGTTTCCAAGCGGGGACATTGTTTTTCGTCGGGCACTTGACCATTTCGTATCTGCCACAGCGATTTCGCCAGCGCGATTATTCCCAGAGATTCTACCAACAAAATGTTGAAGGTCCCGTCCGTATTGGAGGTAAGAGGGGCGGGGATATACTTTCCGCCTAGGCCCGGTTGATTGTTAACCATAATAAACGGGGCACTGGTACTTCGCTTCAACCCCCCATCTATTTCAATTGATACGCACCAACCGCGTAGCCACTTCGTGGATTTTCCGCTTAAAAGCTCTTTTGCTAGGAGCAGTTCGTAGATTCTCGAACCCGCCAAACGAATTGCTTCTTTAGAAAAGCGTTTTCCGTCGGATCTCACATTTGCCCTCACACGGTTGGCAAGTTCGGCAGTTTCAGCGGCCAAGCCTAAACCGCCATTTGTCAGCATATAGACGATGCCTTGTTTGGACTTAACTTCGATAACGTCAATGGCGCTTGGTTCTGATTCGATAATTCGGCGGGCAGCTCTTTCCAATCGATCGGTGATGCGAAGCTCGCTTGCTAAATCATTCGCCGTGCCCACGGGAAGCGGTAGGATAGGTGGGATTCGGAATGGCGAGTTTGAAGCGATTCCATTTCTGTAGGCCATTAATAGTGGCTGTACGGCGTTGTTAAGTGTGCCGTCGCCGCCGCAAATCACGAGCGCATCGGATTCATTGGAGGCAGAGAGGACCTCGCTTTGGAGAGCTTCTTTTGATGACGGTTTGAAATATCGAAGCTCAGTTCTAAAAAGGGCGCGATCGCACGCCCTCTGAATCGCTTCAAAGTTGGCCCGGCCAGCTTGTCCATTGACGAAGACCGAAACTTTCACGTCCTACTTCCCTTTGGACCTGTTGGCCTTTTCCTTTGCCGCGTTTTTGATCTCAGCGATTCCTTTTTCAAGGCGTTTTGCTGACTCGGTCATTTCCTTAATTGCAACTGACGATTTTTCTATCATATTTACCGACATACGCGCACCCATTCCGAGCGCGACGCGAGTCACTTCAATGGTTTTACCCGCCCCACCTAGAATTGCACCTGCGGGAGGAAGAATCAGCGAGACTTTGAATTCTTTGTCGGCTTGCGCCAGTTTCACATAGGCGTCAGAGGTTTTATCTTGTTGAACATTTTCATACTCGACCGCTGTCAGAAAGCGGTGGGCCGCTTCGTCTCGATTTAACTTCGATTCCACGACTGCGACTGAGCCCGCCAATGCCCCAACGCCGGCACCGATGAGCCAAGGGGTAAAAAATGGAACGACGATGGCCGTTACCGCCAGCGGAATACCGATTGCTAAATCGTTGCCCAGTTTTCGGTTTTCTTTCGTGTAGAAGAGCGAAGTTGCGAGACCGCAATACTGCGGTGACTCCTGAAGAACCTTCTCAAGTTGGGTCGAAAAGTCGAGAATACCCAATGCTCGGGGATCGATTTCTGTCACCGGCTTTCGACTTAACGCAACGCCACTTCGGCCCATGTGTATGATATGTGTCCGGTTGGTGAGTTGAAGAAGTTCTTTAGTCGATTTTAAGTCCGAACCGATGTGTTTTCGCATGACTTTGATGCCATTCAAAATCTCTCTGTCCGACGGTTCGGAACTTTCAATAAACTGGAGAAGGGGCATGCGACTAAGGGTGTTGAGATAGGTGTAGCCATTTTTAAGTCTAGCGCCAAGTACAGCGTCGTTCACGAACTTAACGTATTCTGCGGAACCTGGCTTATGGTATCGAGCCGCTTGAGTTTTCGATTCTGAAATGTATTGCCCGAGAATTTCAACTGCGCTTTCGCGTTCTGGTTTTGATAGGCTTTTCCAGTCTTTTTCCTTTTGGCTTCCGCGAGCGTCCAAAGAAAAATTCAAACTTTGTTCAGCAGACTTGGTGAGAAGCGTTCCGTAGTCTTTTGCGTTTTGTGAGAGTGCGAGATCCATTCGTGCCCCGGCAACTTCTCTCAAAAACGCAGACTTCCAGCTATCGACAATTTCAGAAATGTTTGCCGGACACAGGGTTGGCTTAAGGGGTTTCGAGAGGCAATCTTCAATAGCTTTCAGAAATCCGTCCTCTCCTTCGAGGTCTGAAACTGCGGTTTGACCAACAAGATTTAAAAGTTCTTTTGAAGAGCGACCTTTTTTGTCGGAGTTTGGAATTGAACGATGAAAAAGCCCTGATGCTGGGCGATCTTTCAACAATTCGGGATCCTCGCAAGCTGTCGCAAAGGGTGCGACCTCGGCTTTTTGTGCTGCATTAGAAATGTCCTCTAAGCTCTGCGGTGAATACTGCTGATTCAGCATGCCCGATTCGGGATCACAGTATTCGAAAAACCCATCTGCAAACGACACTGACGCCGAGAGATAGACAGCTAAAGTCAGAATTAAATTAAATTGCAGCCGAATTTCCATCCGCATTTCATCTGTTTTATCGGTCGATTTACCTAGCTAGCGGAGGCTTGGAGGCAAGTGCCGAAGTAGACAGTGAGACGCGCTTTGCGGCGCCTAAAATATCTTGTCTCAATATGAGACAGGCAAAAACGGCCCTTGTCATTTAAATGAGTTTAACGGTCGGTCCAATTGGCCCGGGTCTTGAGTATCTTCGGTGTAGCCACCAAAAAGTCGACTGCCTTGAAAACACAGACTGTAAAACTGCTGCCGGTGCGAGTGCTATAGCCGGTGGATCGACGGCAGTTGCGATGAAGAAATTTAGAGAGCCAAAAAAGTTTGAAAAGATGAATTCAAAGGTACTGGCAGAATGGCCAGGAGGATTGCAGCTCGGCACATTTCGAACAACATCGCTTGTCGGTGAGGTGCAGGATGTCGACAAAGTTGTCGTTTACTATCAATTAAGTTTTGACGAAAAGTCGACTAGCGCAGCTAAGTCAACTTTGCATCACCAACTCATGGCTACGCTCGCTGCCATATCAAAGCGAGTACACCATGGTCACCTGAACCGAGCAATTCACGTACCGCAAGGTAGTTAAATCTATTGCAATACCAATTTGTTGATAGCTTTCAAAAAGTCGCGCATCGCTTTTTCTGCCTGATCGTCCCCTCGATTGGTGGCAATCAAAACGATTAAATCTTTGTCGGGAAAAAATTCTGCTGTGGCAAAGTTAAGCGTGTTGCTTCCGCTGTGTTGGAAAACTGGGGTCTTCAATTTCTCGTCATTTATTCCCCAGCCGCCGTAAACATAAAACTCATTTCCTTTTTGAAAATAGATTTTCGATAGGCTTTGATCAGTCAGCAAAACTCCTTTTCCTCTCCAGATCAGAATCAGTTCGGCGATGAACTTGTGCCAATCCCGAAGGTTGCAGTGGACCGTACCCGCGGGCCCTAACATCGGCGGATTGTCAGCTTTTTCTTTTGGTGGAATTCCAACCAGCTTACCTTGGACTAAACCATGTGGCCAAGGCTGTGAGGGAAGGGTCTCAGTTTCTGCGCCTGCCACACCATAGCCACATGAAGTCATCGAGAGCTTGTCGAAGATCTTTTGCTTCAGGAGATTTTCCCAAGACGTCTCATAGAGCTTTTCAAGGACCGCACCTAAAATGATATAGTTGATATTTCCATAGCGGAAATTTCGATCGGGCTTGCCGCTGGTTACCACTGTTGCCGGGGGCTCTTTCATGGATGCGAGGCTCATTTCAAGACGCTGTAAGCTGACATTCTTCTTTGACTTAAAAAGTTCTTTCCAGAGTTTTCCGGCTTGGACCTCTTGAACATCTCTTAAGGCGCTTGAATGAGTTAAAAGATTTCCGACAGTTAAATCATTGTTTAACGGGTGTGCCAGTTTTACGTTAAGCAGCTCTTTGACTTTTGATTCGTAAGCGAGCTTACGCTCTTCAGCAGCCATAGCGACAAGAAGGGCAGTCATCGCTTTGGTGTCTGATCCAAGATGCCACCGATCATCTTCTTTAACTTCAGCCTCAAGCTGGATTGCTCGTTTCCCTTGGCTCCTTTGGAAAACGGTGTTGCCGCTGGAAGTAATGAGCGCCGCGATGCCAGGTAAGCCGCCATGGATATGTGCTTCGTCCATTGATTTTTGAAGGGCTAATCTCAAAACTGAAAGATCGCGGATAGGTGTTTCACTGACCACGCTTGTCTGACAGGCCGTTAAACTTAGAAGAAAAACAAGCATGTACCGTAGCGTGTTCATGAGGGTATGAGTCTCGACATTAAAGACTTTGTCATTCGTTTGAAATCTTCAAGGATCAAATAAGCGGACGGAATCCAAATAAGGCTCAAGACAGTTCCTACTATCATCCCCCAACTGAGCGCAAGTGTTATCGGAATCAATAGTGGATCGTTGCCGCCGATTCCAAAAGCTGTCGGCAGAAGTCCAACAACGGTCGTCAAGCCAGTGGCAAGAACTGCTCTAAGGCGCATTTGGCTTGCGCGAATAAGGATTTCGGTGAGGCTATTCTCGGAACTCTCGCGCCTTAGCTCCTCAATAAAGTCGACCAAAATAATCGCTGAATTGATGACAACGCCCGAAAGGCCGACCACGCCAATGAACGCAAGAAAGCTAAGCGGTCGTTGGTTGAGTGCAAACGAATAGAGAACGCCGACCAGGCCAAGAGGGATGGACGACAGAATAATAAATGGTTTCGAATAGCTTTTGAACGTAAAGACGAGAGTCGCAAAAATCCCAATAATCGATAGAACAAGTGCTATTCCTAGTGAGCGAAGCGAGTCTTTCGTACTTTCGTCCACTCCGCCAAAAACTGTGCTAGTGGACTTCGCATCACTCATTGTGCGCTGGAGGATTTTTCTCGCCTCCGCATTGGCTCGAACAGAACTAGTGAGCGTTTCGTTGATATCGCCAGAGATGGTAATCGAACGCCTAAAGTCATAGCCGCGAATCACAGAAGGGGCATTCGTTTCGCTGATTTTGCCAATCATGTTGAGCGGCGTTTGGTTGCCTGAAGAATTCGTTACTCTTGTTTGCTGGATGTCTTCGATGTCTTCTCGGTCCTTCGAGGCATACTTTACTGTGACGTCATATTCGAGTCCGCGATCGGTGAGTTGTGCAATCGGAAGTCCTTCGATCGCTGCCCTCAAATTGAGTCCAACGAGATCTAAATTTAAGCCCACGAAGGCAACGCGTTCGTCGTTTGGTTTATAGGAGTACTCTCGACCGGCCTCCACCAGATCTGTTTCGACGTTTATGAGACCTGGAATTTTGGCGAGTTCGGCCTGAAATTCCTTCGCTTCACGTTCAAGCTCTGCTGTGTTCGTTGAACGCAATGTTATTGTCACGGGTTTCCCAACAGGTGGTCCACCTTGGATCGTTTCGAAAACCACTTTCGAAAGCTCTGGCGGTGACTTTATCTCGCGAAGCTTTTTCAGTGTGTCTTCAATGCCCAATTTCAAATAGCGATCATTTTTAATTCTAATGAGCAAAAAACCTACGTTATCGCCGTTCTTTGCTTTCGGATCGCCAGCTCCGACCTGCTGAATTCCACTGCGAGCAACAATGCTGTCGATGTTATCCCCAAGTACTACTGCGATGTCATTTGAAAGTTTAGCGGAGGCCGAATCCACTTTTGATATCAGTGTCTGAGGGGGAGCTTCAAATCTTGCGATATAGTACTCGACACCGTCTGCGGGGAAAAGTTCAAAGCGATTGAAGAGTGCAGTAACGAATACTCCCGACACCACCAGCACAGTCATGATGCCGGCGGTGATATATTTTTTTTGAACCGTCCACCGAACAAAGCGTCCGAAATAATCTTCGATTTTATTGGAATCTTTTTCGCGGCCCGTTGCCGGCAGCTTTTTTTTAGTTTCCAAAAATTGAAGTCGAGCGGGGAGAAGTGTCAAAGCCTCAATCAAGCTCAGTACAAGGGCGATGGAAACCACAATCGGAATCCATTTGATAAACTGACCGAGTACGCCTTCGGTAACAAGCATGGGCAGGAAAGCTGCGATGATAGTGATTGTCGAGGCTGTAAAGGGAATCCAAAATTGCTCCGCTGACTTCACAGCCGCTTCCTTAGCAGCCATGCCTTTTTCGCGGAGAGTGGTGTAGTGTTCGCTGACGACGACCGAGTTATCGACGAGGTTACCAAGACAGATCACAATTGCGATCATCGTGATGATGTTAAAATTTGCACCAAGATACACCATGAACGCGACTGTTCCCAGAGCGCAGATCGGCAGGCTCGCAGAGCTCCAAAGTCCTACTTTCCCTGGTAAAAACACGAACAAGATACCTAACACCGCAAGCAGGCCGAAGATGGCATTGAACTGAACGATCTCAAGTCGATTCTTAATCCTTGAACCTTCGTCATTGTAAACAACAATTTTGTGAGTTGAGGGAAGTTTGCTTTCAAATTCTTTCATCTTTACGACCAGGGAATCGACGACTGAAATCGAATCAATCTCTTCTTTCTTCGTCACAATCATCAATGTCGCTGGCTCACCATTGACTCGAGCAAGAACGCTTGGGCGCTTACTGGCATCGACCACTCGTCCGACTTGGGAGATTCGAACCAAGACGCCAGAATCATTGGACCGAATGACAAGATTTTCGATTTCTTTTGGGTCGCTCGATTGTCCTACAAGTCTCACCAGGGTAGTGTTGTCGATGGTTTCAAGAGAGCCGGCCGGAATATTTTTAAGCCGCGCTTTCATTGCGTTCACAACCTCAGTAATCCCGACATTTAGACGCTGCAGTTTCTCGCGGTCGAGGAGGATTTGAAGCTCGCGTTCGATGTACCCAGAGTAGCGCACAGATGCGACACCTCTTACATCGTCGAACACTTCTTTCAAATCTTCGACATACCGATCTCGCTCGCGATTTTCATTTGGACCAACAATCGCAAGTTCAATGACAGGGATTTCTTTGGCCTTCACTTCCGTTACCAGCGGCGCATCCAATACTTCAATAGGAAGTAGAGATTTCGCTCGGGTGACCGCACGCTGGATTTCGTTCACGATCTCTTGGGCGTCTGGCCGATCGATGTCGATTCGAATGGTGATTGTACTTCGGCCGCTTTGGGAAACCGATTTAACATCCTTGAGGCCTGTGGTGCCGCGAAGTTCGTTCTCGATAATTCTGGTGACACGGTCGTAGACATCCTCCGGCGTCGCGCCGGGATAAATAGTCACGACAGAAACAGTTGCGAAGTTAACGGGAGGAAACGTTTCTCGCTGGAGGATGCCGAGGCCGAGAATTCCCATGAGTGCAACCATAGCAGTCATGAGGAAGCTAAATCGCCAGTTAACTACAAAGAATTCGAAAATTTTCGTCATCGCCCGCAGCCCTCGCTTTTAGCAGAGTGCAGGCAATCATTTTCTGATACAAATTGTTTCGATAGTTTAACTATTTTAATTCTGAACGGTTCGAAATGATTTTAGAAACGAGGCCAAACTCTTTTGCCTGCTGGGGGTTTAACCAGGTATCGCGATCGAGGGCTTTTTTGATATCCTCAATCGTTCGCCCGCATTCGCGCGCATAGAGTTCGATAATTTTATTTTTCGTATCAATCAAATCGCGAGCGTGAATCGCGATGTCTGTTGCCGATCCAGCTAGGCCGCCGCTCATGAGTGGTTGGTGAACCAAGAATTTTGAGTTCGGGAACGCATAGCGATCTTCGGGTTTCGCGCAAAGTGAAATGATCGAGCCCATGCTAGCAGCAAGACCTGTTACAACAGTCACGACTTTCGGTCGAATAAAGCGAGCTGTATCGAAAATCGAAAAACCAGAATACACTTCGCCGCCAGGGCAATTGATAAAGAGATACACGGGTGCTTCGGCATCGGCGCGTTCTAGCGCTAAAAGTTTAGCGCAAACGGCATGTGCTAGTCGGGCATCAACGGGTGCTGAGACCATGACAACACGAGCAAGAAAAAGTTCGGCTTCGACAGGATTAGGAAGTCCCTTCTCACCCTTATTTTCGTTCTTTTCTTTCTCTTCTTCCATGGTTGGTTCCATATTTGGTTCAGACCCGGTATTTGCGATCGACTGCATTTCGACTCCTGCTTAACCTCGGCACCCGTGTGTCAGACCCTCGGCTAAAGAAACCGAAGTCGTGGTGCCCGCGGTCATAAATGACTGCTACCGAAAATCAGTCTGCCGAATTCTTCGGGGTCTGGCACTTACAGAATTGCTCCGGTCTAGTTTGAAAAAATCTCGACAAGGGATGGCAATCCCCAAATTGCGGCAGCTACGAGGCTAAGCCAAAAGACGACGTTCAACACGACCATTGTGGTGGCAAGCCAGAAAAGCCGACGACTTGAAAATAAAACTGATAGTGCCCCGAGAAAGCACATCCATGCCGGCATTGCGTTCGAAAAGGGAATTGGCAACGGGAGCGCCAATAGCACGCCGTGAATCGCGATAAAGGCACCTAGAAAGCGAAGGCTAAACTGCGATTGAACGAAGCTATCATTTTTAATGTAGGGATTGATCTTCTGCTGGAATGCCAGCAGAAACTCTGACATTTTTAAAACTGTTTCCGATTTCAATTGGACCACGCCAAGGCGTTTCGGGAGATAGACGGGCTTTTGCAGAAAAATTCCGATTCCGGATAAAGCGATGGTCAGACCGGCCGGCGTTGAAAGGCCAAACAACGGGATCGGTTGCAAAAAAGGAAGCGTAAGAAGCGCCGCGGCAAATGCGGGTCCCTCTTTGTCCACGGCTTGGATCAGGCCGCTGAGCGAAAGCGAAGGATTGCTGGACGCTAGCCCCTTTAAGCGCACCATAGCGTCAGCGAGTGGATCGTGTTTCATAGCGTTTTCATTGATCGAGATGTTCACCATATAAGTTTCTGCATTGTTCCGTATTTCGTGTGCTCTTTCAAAGTATCTTCAACACTTTCTTAACGTCCCTCTTGGCCTCTTGCCCTGATCGGGGTAAGTCCAATTGCGTTATCTTTCATCGAGGCCGGGGGGGAAGCGATGCCGATACGAACGCTTAAATTTCACAAAAATCTGGTATTCGTTTTCACGCTCCTTTGGTCAGTTGGGTTTTCAATAAATTGCTCGAAGGCCCCCGAGATAGAGCTTCGAGGACCTGAAAAACCTCAACCTCCAGTAGCAGATACGACGACTCCTTCCAGTAATGAGGAAGGTAACACAGGCACACCGGGTAACACCGTGCCAGGTGCTACGCCAAGTCCGGCGCCGATCCCAGTTACGCGCTACCGTGCGCTTTGCGATGATCGGTATCCATCATATCTTACGGCGATTTCTTCTTTGGCCTCGTCGAGTGGCTTTGGATCTGATCTCGATCTTCAAGTTTGGCCTGAAGAAGTTCCGCTTCCTGTGCGCGGCGGATTTGCTTCAGGGGATCGCAACCTCGAGCATCATATGTTCCCGCAAACAATCGAAATTCGTAAGGGCTCTATTTTGCGCTTGGCATTTTCCGCGAAGCCAGTATCGGCCAGCACTCCTTGGGGGCCCGCGCCGAGAAATGTGTATGTATCAGACGCAGCGATGATCGATCGAATTGGGCGTGCGCAAATGGTCGCTCCGGAAATGCCAGTCGAGGCTTCTGCGCAGAGCTTTTCTTCGACCCAGGGTTTTCAGGCGAAGACGTTTAATGTCAGCGATGACGGGAAGTTGCTCTTGGTTCTTGATGGAAAGGGTGTTCGGTTTTTTGATGCGTTCACGCTTCGAGACCTCGGCCAAGTTGCAGTAAAGTCAGCAGCAAATTATTTTCTGCCGAGCTTTCGTGGCGCTGACCGCCTCCTGATGGTTTCCACAATGAAATCCGGTCAGGTTCGAACGGAAACCTTAAAAGTCGATTTTAAAAGTTCGGGCGAAGTTCTGAAGTCAAAATCAGTATTGGCGGTCAGTGATCTTCGTCGGCCGCTGTTTTTCACGGGCAATGGTGCAAGCGAATACATTGCTGGAATGCGTTTAACAGCGTCTGGGGAGTCTGAAGTCGTCTTGATTGATTTGTTGGCTGTTTCACCAACCGTGTTGGGCTTTCAGTTGAAGTCGCTTCCGTTAAAGGGAAAAGTTGCATCGAGCCTAGCAATTTGGAAAGAACGTTTATCGGGCGAACTTCGCGCGGCAATTGGTTTTGAAAGCGTGAGCCAATTGGGATCAGGTTATAGTTCTAGGTTCAAAGTCGACCAGGCTTTTGTTCGAGTCCTGAAGCTCGATGTGGCCATCGGCGTCGCGACCGCTCTTGGTACAGATTACGAGTACCCTTCCGAGGCTCTGCGAACAATAGAGTCCGGGTTCGCGTCAACGCGAATAACTGGAGTAAAAGATCTGTTAGTTTCGCCCGACGGGAAAGCGATTTTTGGGTTATTCCCCGGTTCGCTCTCTTTCCAAGTGTATCGATTTACCAGTTCGGGTTTTGACCGTATGTCGCAGGAAGACTGCACGAATCTTTCAATCGGGGTAGAGCCATGACTATTCGATTTCCCGTAGCCTCGCTTTGGCTGTTACTATTCGTTACAACTTTGCCGTTCACCGAAGCTTATTCTCAGAGTTCAATGTCGCCGATGGCGCCTGGGAAAAACCTATCGGTCAAAAAGCGCTCGGCCAAAACCCGCAAGGCCCAGCAAAAAGAACCGGTCGATTGGACGCAAAAAGCAAATGCCGAGCTTCAAGGCGTAAAAACCACAGAAGGTGTTTTGCCGACTCCAGCAACCGTGGTTGCGATTGCTGAAAGTCATCAGTCGTCTATTGAGTTAACGGCCCTTCGCGTTGGTTTAACGTTTGAACCTTATCAACCGCGCGGGGTCGGAACCTTCGGCGTCGGAGAATCGGTATCTTATGATTCTCTCCCTAGATCCGTTTTAGGAAGTGTCGATCTTCGTTGGCTTCCATTTGAGCTCGATGAATCGCGCGGGATCATTGCTGGTGGGTATTTGGCCGTAGGCTATTCAAGGACTGCACTTCCCTTGGTAACTCCGACGGGATTCAAATACGACGATGTCGCCCTTAATTCGATTCGAGTAGAAACCGGAGCAGCTGTGGGCGGACGAGTTTACGGCAATTGGTCAGGTGAGGTGAAATTGGGTGTAGGACGACAGTCTTACATTCAGACTTCGCGTTACTCCGAAGTCGTCGGAAATTTTGATCGGCCATATTTGGCAGCAATCGCTGATATTCAATACCATATTATGCCGAAATTTGCGGTACTGGCATCGGTCGCAAAGCGATCTCCTATCGCAGCTGGAACGGGATCCATTAATTTTGATCCTATAACGATCTCTGGAGGAATCCTTGTTCAAGTTCGCTAACGTGATGATCGGCTTTAGAGTTTACAGTTTCGGTTTATTCTCGGTGTCAGCGGTTTTATTGTCGCAAAAGGCCGGTGCAGTCGCGCTTTCGCCTCAGGAAATTGTTGATTTGGCACTGAAGCAAGCACCCGCGGTTAAGCAGGCCGAACTTGCGGCCCAGGCAGCGGAAGGCGCCGCCGAAAAATCTAGGGGAAGCTATGATCTTGTTTGGCGTTTAACGCCAACTTACACCTACAGTGAAGCGCAAAACCTGTCTGGAACTTCGAACCCCGTCGACAAAACTTTCACGTTAGATACTTCGCTTGCGAAGATGTTTTCGACAGGGACTGCGGTCAGCTTAGAGTTCAATCGCATCTCCCAGGAATCTGAACTCAGCACGTTTACTTCGTCATTGCGACGACCGACGGCAGCTTCAGATGTTTTAACGCTTTCCATTCGCCAAGCTCTTTGGAGAAATATTCTTGGTGAATCCGATCGCGCTACTTTGAGCTCGGCTGAGGCCGCCATGACAATCGCACGGCTTGGTCGTGAAGAGCAGCTTGAGACCGCGATTCTAGAATCACTATCTTTTTTCTGGAATGCGTATGTTGCAGAGACGCAGTTGAAAGAAAATTCAGCTGCTCGAGCAAAGTATGAGGAGCTTGTAAAAGCCGTACGCCGAAAAGCGGGATTCAATCTTTCGAGTCCGGGAGAACTTCCGCGTTTAGAGGCGGAGTTCGAAGCAGTCGATTCTCGCGTAAAGATCTCATCGAAAGAGTTTTTAGCGGCACTGGATACTTTGAGGACTAATTTGCAATTGGACCCAAAAGAGCCAATTACGTTCAAAGCGTCTGCCACGGATAAAAAAGATATCCCGGATATTCCGAAATTAAAGGAAGTGACGACGGAAGCACTTCGTCCTTTGATCATTGCTCGTCTAACTAAAGAAAATGCCGAGCGAACACAAACAGTCGCGCTTCAATCTGCGAAACCGAAACTTGATTTACTTGCAAGTGCTCGTACAACCGGAGTCGATCAGGGTAGCGAGATGGCGTTTTCGAAAATGACGTCAGCGACTAACCCAACATACGTGATTGGGCTTGAGTTGGAAGTTCCGCTCGACTCGGCGCTTTTTCGCGGAAGCCGTGCGGAAGCTAGCGCGAAATATAAAATTGCCGAAATAGATTTTAAACTCGCTAGCGATCGCTTACGCGATAATTTGGTTAATGCCGAGCGAACGGCGCAAGCTTTTCGCGACAGTGCTCTTTCTTCAATTGAGATAGTCGCAAAGCGCGAACGAGTTGTTCGCGAGTTCGAAGCGAGCTACCGACAGGGTCGAACGCCGCTCGTGGAGCTTATTCGCGCTTTCAATGAACTTTTCGATGCGCAACTCAATCGCGCGCGATCTGTTGGAAATTATATGATTGCACTGAATCAGTGGGCTGCCATTCGCGATGAACTCGTAAAAGGAGAAACCCGATGAGGGAAATTTCTAAACTTTCGATGGCTTTGGTTACGGTTTTATTTGGAGCGCTTGGTCTAGTGGGATGCGCCGATGGATCCGACACTGGTGGGGACGCTCGCTCGATTCAGGCGCGGGATGCAAAGGCCCTTGAGGACCAATACCTCGCCGTTCAAGGTAAGTGGGAAGGCACCGTCACAAACCCAGCATCGGGCCTACAGGCGTTTCCTGGCGAACTCAGTCTTTACGTGTTCTACGTGCAAGACGGGGTGAATCCGGATTTCAGTGCGAAACTTCGACCAACATTACGAGGCCGTTTTCAGCCGCGTGATTTTGTAGCGGAAACCGATGGTATGCAGTTGGAAGGCGATTTCGATCGCTCAGGACGACTATTAATGGCTGCTACGAAATCGCTAGTCGGCGGCGACACCAAGCCGCTTGCGATTCGCGGTGTGATTTCGAGAGGAGATGCTTCGCTTGAAATTTCAAGACAAGGTGGCGTTTGGGGCGTTTTCAAAGCTACCCGTACTTCGACAGATGCCTCGGCGCCGGTTGCTGGAGAACGAGCGGAGCTTCGCGACCGGGTTTTAAAAGTCTATCGCCAAGTCGAGGGTCGCTACTTCGGTGTTCTCAAGGCACGCGACGGAAACGACTACAACGTTGAAATTGCCTTGGTAGTTTTCGAACGTCCCGGTATGGCCCAGCCAGTGCTTCTCGCACAATACAAGCGTCTTGATGCGCCTGCAGGGACCCTAGAGTGGTCACTGGATGTTGATTACAACTCGCAAAACGGTGAAGTCTTCATGCGTGAAAACGCAAGCTCGGGAAGTTCGACAGTGCCCGGCGGTCGATTGTTGTCGATAACGGGTGTGTTCAAGACAGTGCAGGGAGTTAAGTCAATCGACGTCGTTGTTTCAGATCGCTCATCTGTGCTTGGAACAGTCGAAGCGATCCGAAAATAAAAGCATGGGTGATTGAATTAAGGAAGAAACTGAGCTGCTTCTTCCTTCGTTGGTAGGCGGCAGATATCTTTCTTTCCCATTATTTTAAAACGATTCTTCGCTACCCACTGGTAACATAGATCGCGAAGCGGACTTGGAATCAGCATTCCAAGCTGTGAAATCATCTTCCAAGGCTGTGGTAAGAGGGAAAGTGTATACAAAATCGCTGTGCTCATTTTCAATTTAATAGGTGTAGGCCCATCGACTCGGACCACGACCACCGTTTCGAGATCGCTGCACTCTGCTTCGTTCAGATAGCGCCTCGCGGTTTCGCCTTGAAGGGGAGCAAATCGAAGTACCCGTTCTCGGTCACGAGACATTAAAAAATCGATGGTCGCGTTGCAAACTCCGCAATAGCCATCAAAGAAAACGATTGTGGTAAAGTCGCTACCGGTGACAGGTTTGATACAGCCGCCTTTTGAGGATTAATCCACCATCTGAAGTGTATGTCCCAAACCAAGCCAAATCAATATCGCTAAACCAACGACTACACGGTAGATTCCAAACCAAAAAAAGCCATATTTTTGTAAAAAGCCAATAAAGGTTTTGATCGCAATGATTCCGACGATAAACGACACGACATTTCCAATGATCACGATAGGAAGAGTCTCGGGTGTCAACAAGTCGCCCATTTTGAGAAGCTTATAGCCTGAGGCTGCTGCCAGGGTCGGAACGGCAAGGAAAAACGAAAACTCAGCGGCGGCTTTACGCGAATAGCCCATTGCAAGCGCGCCGGCAATACTTGCGCCCGATCGCGAAACGCCAGGAATGAGCGCAATACACTGAGCGAAACCAATACTTAAAGCGTGAAGGAGTGGGATTTTTAGCGCATCTTCCTCGCGGCGAAACTTCGTTTGCATCTCAAGGCTGAATCTATCCAGACCCAACAAAACCAATCCCCCTAAGAGCAGCGACCAGCCGACGACCGACACATCGCCTAGCCACGAATCAATCTTTTTACTTAGGAGAAGGCCAAAAAAAGCAGCCGGCAAAAAAGCGACAAAATAAGTGAGCAGCGTTTTTTTTCCTGAAGTTTTAATCGCTTCGATGAAACGATCTTTGTACAAGATGAGCACTGAAAGAATCGCTCCGAACTGAACGACGACAGTATAGTCCTTAACGAATTGGTCATTTTCAATTCCCATTGTGGCCGATCCGATAATGATATGACCCGTCGAGCTAACAGGAAGATACTCGGTCAATCCTTCAATAATCGCTAAGATCACGGCTTGCCAGAATTCTAAAATCATTGGCAAAGTTTAAGTCCTTAAGTCACAACGTGACAAGGAGAGAACACGTGGCTCGAAAACAGGGACTTCCGTCATCTGAATCGGTTTCTCGTCTAAATGATCAGACTTTCATGGCCGTGCTTCGGCGCCAAGCGAATGGAAGTCGAAGTCTTTACCGTGCTTTTTATTCGACCTTCCTGGAGGGCATTTCCACGGAACCGCACCACATGGTGGTGCCGGTTGATGATCACATGGTTCATCGAGGCGATGCGGTTTTCGAGGCGATTAAGTTTGTGCGTGAAGGTGTTTACGCCTTAGGTCGCCACTTAGACCGTCTCGATGTCTCGCGCAGCAATATCGGACTTTCGCTTCCATTTGCGCGAGAAAAATTGGAACACGTCATCTTAGAGACCGTTCGGGCGAGCGGTTTAGAGACTGGATTGATTCGATTGTTTTTAGCGCGTGGACCTGGCGGCTTCACGGCTAATCCTTACGAGTCTACCGCCTCCCAGGTGTACTGTGCCATCACGAATCTCTCCCCGGTACCAATCGAAAAATACGAAGTCGGAGTGAAAGTTGGGATTTCAAAAGTTCAAGTCAAAGAAGGGTTTTTCGCAAATACTAAAACTTGTAACTACCTTCCAAATGTCCTGATGAAAAAGGAATCCGTCGATCGAGGATTGGATTTCACTGTCAGTCGCGATGAAAAAGGAAAGATCGCCGAAAGCTCCACAGAAAACTTTGCGATCATCGATGCGAAAGGGAGTTTGGTAGTCCCAAGATTTGATCGAATTTTAAAAGGAGTGACGATGATTCGTGCTGCTGAGCTTGCTCGAGCACAGGGAATCAAAGTGCTGCAAAAGTCCTTTACGAAAGAGGATGTTAGAAAAGCGAAAGGGGCCATGATGCTCGGAACAACGTTAGATGTGTTGCCAGTTCAAAGTTTCGAAGCAAAGAAATGGCAAGACCCTTTGTCAAAAGCGCCCGAGATCAAGCTGATAATGGATGCTTTTCAATATGATTTGAAGCGGGGTCCGCTGCTTCGTCGCCTTTAATTTTTGAAATTTACTTTCCGGCTGTGCACTTTCCCGATTGGCATTTGACCTCTGGCTTTGTAAGCGCGAGGCAAATCCCCATCATGCTTTTTTCTTTGTTCTGCGATTGATCCATCTCTTCGATGACTTTCGTAAGGTCCGTTACCGCAGTCTGAATCTTTGCGATGGTGGCTTTGGAGGCGGGGACAAACTCGCTTGGTCCACCGCAAGCCATTGCTCCCACGCCGATGGATTCGCAATCACTGTCTGCGACGCAGCCCACATGATTTGCTTCGATGAGGCGTCCAAGTTCTTCGCGGAAAGCTTCACGGTTTTGCCGCTTCTTGGGCGAAGGCGTCGGTGCCTTTTCGGCAGCCGCCCCCAAGCTCGAGCTTGCCGCTAGGCTTGTGAAAACGAAAAAAAATATAAAAATCTGGGTCATGAAGCGTTGTTTCATGTCCTTAGTTCAACATTTAATAAGTTTCTTGTATACAGTGAGGAGAGATTATGAATCCTACGAGAGGTGGTAAGATGGCGTCTGATCAGGAGGAGAGCAAGGGGATTGGCAAAGCGTCCCTTAAATTGCCGTCTTCGGGTGAGAATCGCAGTTCGTCACGCCGTAAACGGGAGAGAATGAAGGATCGTGATTCAACTTTCTGGAAAGTATTGAACGCAGCGCTTGAGCTGGACTTTCGTAAAGGAAATTTGAAATGGACCATGTCGGAGCTCTCAAGAAAGTCTGGCATCACGAGAAGTCTGATTTATTATCATTTTGGTCGCTCGAAGACGGCGATTCTGAATGAGGCTATTGTTGTTATTGGAGAAGAAATTATCGCGACAGGGCCCGATCGAGTTGCGCTGTGGCGTGCAGGTAAGTGGGCCGAAACGGTAAAACTCTCGCGGGAGGTTGCCAGCCAAGCTCCGCATTTATGCAACTTTTATTTGCTCCATCGAGATCGTCCGACCGATATCGGCCAGAACATCCGCAATCTAGAATCGGCTTACATTCGAAAGCTTCAAAAACTTTTCCCCGAACTTCCGGCCGCTGGTATCAAGGCGCTTTTTGCCTTCTTTTTCGGAATTTGTTTTGCACCAAACGTCGATGACGAAGCAGTCAAAGTGGCGATTCAAGGCCTAAGAAAGCTGACCCGGCGCTAGTGGAACGCACGGGGTTTCGATTCAGTTCGAAGATGCGCAATCGATATTGGCGGGGGCTTTTTTCCAGCGCTTTTTTGTTTGTGATGTTTTTGATTCCATTGATTGCGAAGTTGCGAAAAAATAGTCCGGCAGATGAAGCTCTTTTCTTCTTTGTTCTGATCCTCGTTACGATCTCTTGTGCCGTTAGCCTATTTGTCATTTTATTGACGAGGTTGTATCGCGATAAATTTGTTCTCGAGTTCACGACCACTGAATTGATTGATCGACGCTTTCTGCGAATTACACGCGTTCCCTACGCTGATATCGAAATCTTTTCGCCAACGTTGGACCAGATCTTTCGTCCCGACCCAGCGCTTCGAGAAATTCGAAATGAACTTGAGATCGGTGACTATTTAATGATCACTTGTCGGTTAAAAGAAGTGGGTACGGCCGCAGGCCCTGCTATTAAGAACTGCGAATATTTTTTTTCAGAAGCCGTAGCGATACCGGATTTAGCCGATCGTCGTCTCGAGCGAGCAATCCGCTCCGGCCTAGAAGGTCGCGGAGTAAAATTTGAGAATCTTTATGAAATCGATAACGAACAGGAAAGTGACTAGGCTTCTCGCTTTCCCCAGCCACCAATAGCAAGTTTATCTCGCTTCAATGCGTAGACGAGGACACCGATCGATCCAAGTAGCATCGCGACCGAGAGCCATTGTCCCCGCGTCAGTCCTAGTAACTGAAACCCGATGTGGGCATCGGGCATCCTGAACCCTTCGGTGAAAATCCTGACAAGTGCGTAGCAAGTTAGCCAAACGCCGCCTATGACGCCAGGCTTTCGCGGCTTCTTCCACGCGAACCAAGCGATGATTAAAAGCAGAAGACCTTCTAAAAGTGCAGCGTAGATTTGATAGGGATGTCTTGAGGTCAACACCGGCTCAAGTGCTTTTAATACTGCTTCATTCCCAGACTCTGTGGCAGCGACGATTTTTTGAATAACGGTTTGGACTTCCGAACGAGCGGCAAGGCTAGTTCGGACGCGCGAACAAGTCTCGGTCCATTGTGCGGCTGTCATTCCGAGTGCTTCAACAGTGCCCGAAAGGCGAGGAAGAAGGTCGGGGCTAGAATCGGAAATAGCTTTCTCAGCGTCGTGCTTTAACCAAAGATAAGCTTCACTCGGAAATTTGACAGCCCACGGAACGGAGGCGTTGCCAACGGCATCGACCGTTACCGGTCGTCCGTAGAGTTCACCATTCATGAAGTTTGCGATTCGGCCAAAGAAAATACCTAGCGAACCACCCAAAGTCGTCAGATCTCCAAGATTCATCCAGTCGAAGCCATTTTTTCGAGCAAAGTAAACAGCGGCAAATATAATTCCCAGCATTCCACCGTGGCTTGCCATTCCGCCTTCCCAGACCCGAAGAACGCCCCAAAACGGGAAGCGCGTTGAAAAATCGGTGATGAGGTCTTGGCTATAGAAAAGCGCATAACCGACTCGACCTCCCAGCATTGTGCCGATCACGACAGCGAGGACGAAATCTCCAATTCGTTCTTCGGGAAGTGAGCGAGAGCCATCGGCTGCGACTAGGCCGCGGCGCGCAATTAGCGAAATCAACCAGAAACCGACAAAAAAGCCAGACAAGTAAGCAAGGCCGTACCAACGAATGCCAATCTGCTCGGTGAACTGAATTAGAAAAGGGTCGAGATTGTGGACCCATCCAGCGGGGACTTCACTTGTGGCAATTCCTTTGGCAACGGCTTCGGTTCCGGCGGGCCAAGTCTGGAGGGGGAGTGCGGACATTTAGAGCTCCTGCTCGACTGACGCCGAGGTTCGATCAAAATTGGTTTCTCTCCACCATTACCAAAGACGCGACCTTAGCACAAAGGGGGTTTTCACCTGACCTTGGGCGCCAATCGCGCTATAGATAACGGGTAACCATCAGGAGACTTAAACAACGTGGATCAAGCAAAGCATTCCTATGCGGCACGACCAAATCTTGAATTTTTAGAATCACTGTATGACACGTTCAAGCGCGATCCTTCGCAAATAGGCGAAGAGTGGCGTTTGTTTTTTGAAGGTGTCGAGTTCGGACAAGGATTAAGTGGCGGTTCGGTTTCCGGTAGTGCATCGCTATCGGCGCAGACGGGGCTTTCGCAAAAAGAGTTAGAAGTTTACCGCTTCATCAACGCCTACCGCGACTACGGTCATTTCGAAGCCAACTTAAATCCCTTGAGTGACAGTTTAAAATCCTTTCCAGATCTTTCTCCTCTTGCGTTTGGAATTTCGGAAAGCGATCTCGATTCTGTTTACAGTGTTGGAGAGGTCGTGGGCCTTCCGGGCGCTACGCTTCGACAGATCTTGGCGCATCTCCGAGCTTCTTATTGCGGAACGCTGACAGTGAATGTTTCGGATGCGATGCCAACCGTACGCACTTGGTTCAGACGGGAATTCGAGCAAGGACGAAAAGCTTGGACGATGTCAAAAGAAGACAAGCTGCGAGTATTTGAACAGCTTGCCAAAACAGAAAGCTTTGAAAAATTCATTCACACACGCTTCGTTGGTAAAAAACGTTTTTCGATCGAGGGTGCTGATTCGTTGATTCCGATGATGGAAACTTTGGTCGATGTCGGAAGCGATCTCGGCATGGAAGAGCTTGTTGTCGGCATGGCCCACCGCGGGCGCTTAAACATGCTCGCTAACTTCATGGGCAAACAGGCTGAAATGATTTTTTCAGAATTTGAAGGGCACCGAGACGAGAACAACTCATTCTTTGACGGCGACGTGAAATACCACCTCGGCTATTCCGTCGACAAAGTGTCTCCGAAAACTGGAAAATCCGTTCATGCTTCGATGGCATTTAACCCTTCTCACTTGGAAGCGGTTAATCCCGTGGTGGTTGGGATGGTGCGAGCGAAGCAGCGCCGTCGTCGTGACACGTCTGAGCGTAAAAAAGTGATCCCAGTTTTGATACACGGTGACGCCGCCTTTGCTGGTCAAGGTGTCGTCGCGGAAACGCTCCAGATGTCGCAACTTGGCGCTTACACGGTCGGTGGAACTCTTCATATCGTCATCGATAACCAAGTTGGTTTCACCACGTCGCCAGAATTTGCTCGCTCGTCACCTTATTCAAGCGACATTGCAAAGATGATTCAGACACCAGTCATTTTGGTAAATGGCGATGACGTCGAGGCGTGCTGTCAAGCGATGTCGATGGCGGTTCGATTCCGTCAGGAATTCAAGCGTGACGTTGTCGTTCATATCGTTTGCTATCGGCGCTTCGGTCACAACGAAGGCGATGAACCTGCGTTCACGCAGCCGCTGATGTACGACAAAATTAAAAAACATCCAACGGCCTACGATATTTACGCTCAGAAACTTGTTAAAGAAGGTGTCATCACCGACGAGGAGCCAGAAAAGCTCTACAAGACACGTATCGAAAAGCTTCAAGTGACGCTAGAAACAGCTCAGAAAAATCCGCCACCTATGAAGCCAATGGCGTTCGAGGGTTTGTGGAAAGGGCTTCGTAGATCAAAGCCCGAAGATTTCAGACAAGAAACCAACACCAAAACTTCTAAAAAGTCGCTTCTCGAAATAGGCGAGCTTTTGACGACCGTCCCAAGCGGGTTCACGGTACATCCAAAAGTTGCAAAGCTTTTGGAGACTCGCAAAGCGATGGTTGCTGGCGCAGGTGCCATCGACTGGGGTATGGCAGAACTTCTGGCTTACGGATCTCTTTTGAAAGAAGGATCCAACGTACGTATCTCTGGACAAGACGCAATTCGCGGGACATTCACCCATCGTCATGCGGCTTGGTACGATATTAAGAACGGCGAAAAGTACACTCCACTTCGAATGATAAATCCACAGGAAGTGGAATTCTGTATTTACGATTCTTTCTTATCTGAATTTGCGGTGATGGGTTTTGAATATGGGAACTCTTCGACGGATCCGACGTTCCTTACCATCTGGGAAGCGCAGTTCGGTGATTTTGTTAACGGTGCACAAATCATCATTGATCAGTTTTTGTCGTCGGCCGAGCAAAAATGGCAGCGCATGTCTGGTTTAGTTCTGCTGCTCCCGCATGGCTACGAAGGCCAAGGGCCAGAGCATTCAAGTGCGCGGCTTGAGCGATTCCTTCAACTTTGTGCGCAAGACAATATGCAGGTCATGAATATGACGACTCCTGCACAGCTGTTCCATGCGCTTCGCAGGCAGATGAAGCGAGATTTTAGAAAGCCAATGATTGTGATGTCTCCGAAATCTTTGCTGAGACACCCGAAGGTGATTTCGACGATGTCGGATCTCACGGATGGAACGTTCAAAGAAGTCATTGGCGATGAAGTCATGACAGGGAAAGCGGCTGCTGGTGTCGAGCGAGCGGTTCTTTGTTCTGGAAAAGTTTATTTTGATCTTTGGGCAGCGCGGGAAGCTCTTGATGCCAAAGACCAAGCAAAGATCGCGTTGGTCCGTGTCGAGCAGCTCTATCCTTTCCCCGCATACAAGTTAGTTCCCGAGCTAAAAGGCTATAAAAATTTGAAGACCGTCGTCTGGTGCCAGGAAGAGCCAAAGAACATGGGCTCGTGGTTTTTTATGAAGCCACGCCTTGATGAAATGCTAGAAGAGGCAGGTCTTGAAGTTCCGGTTCGCTATGCTGGTCGAGACGAGCGCGCGAGTCCCGCAACGGGATCTGAAAAGGTTCATGCTGTGGAACAAAAAGCGATGCTTGCTGAAGCGTTGGGCGTGAAAGCGCAACCGAAGCCAAAGTCGAAATAAACGGATTTAAAATTTTTAACTTGGAGTAAGTCATCGTGAAAGTAGAAATCAAAGTACCAGCTGTGGGCGAGTCGATTTCAGAAGCAACTATCGGCGAGTGGACAAAAAAATCAGGGGAATTTGTTAAACGGGACGAAGTAATTTTGTCACTTGAAACAGACAAAGCCAGCGTCGAAGTTGTTGCGCCCAATGATGGTGTATTAACTACGACCGCAAAAGCCGGTGAGGTTGTGAAAATCGGCGCTACGGTCGCAAGTATCGATACAGAAGGTGTTGCGACGGCGGGAATGGCGCAGCCACTTAAGAATGTTGATACTCCTGCTGCGACAAGCGGCGTTGCACCGTTCACAACAAGCGGCGCCGCATCGTCAGGTAAAACCCATCCTGAACTTCAAGCGCACTTAAGTCCTGCGGTCCGCCGAGTGGTGGATGAATCAGGTCTTGATGCTTCGAAAGTTGCTGGCACTGGAAAAGACGGTCGTTTGACCAAGGCCGATGCCGAGCAAGCTGCTCGGTCATTAAATGGTGGAGTTGGTGGTCTTGGAGCTTCGGCAAACGGAATGGTTCAAAGTACCGCGGCTGCTCCGGCGAAGGCTGCGACCTCTGCACCGGCGTTCATGGCTAAGTCGACGGCCAACGTCGGCGGCGATCGCCGCGTTCCAATGACAACCATTCGCAAAAAGATTGCCGAGCGTTTGGTGCAGGCGCAGCATACGGCTGCGATCCTAACGACATTTAATGAAATCGATATGTCCAATGTGATGTCGATTCGCGATCGTTATAAAGACAAGTTTAAAGAGAAGTACGGAACAGGTCTCGGTTTTATGGGGTTCTTCGTGAAAGCCGCAATTGAGGGATTAAAAGAAATTCCTCAAGTAAATGCTTCGATTGATGGCGGAGACGCTGTCTATCACGATTACTTTAATATCGGAATGGCCGTCGGAACGGAAAAAGGTTTGATCGTCCCCGTTGTTAAAAACGCGGATCGCCTGTCGATTGCGGAAATTGAACTTTCGATCAAACACTTCGCCGGTAAAGCGCGCGATGGGAAAATCACAGTCGATGATTTGTCCGGCGGAACCTTCACGATTTCTAACGGCGGCGTTTACGGATCGATGATGTCGACCCCTATCTTGAACCCGCCCCAATCGGGCATCTTAGGTCTTCACAAGATCGAAGACCGACCGGTTGTTGTGACAAAAGGTGGAAAAAAAGAAATTGAAATTCGCCCGATGATGTATGTCGCTCTAAGCTACGATCACCGAATGATCGACGGAAAAGAAGCAGTGACCTTCTTGGTTCGGGTCAAAGAGAACATCGAAGATCCATCGCGCATTTTGTTAGAGATTTAGTTTTTAAATTTACGGTTACACATTTTGGAGCCAGACAGTGTCGGACACAAAAGCATTTGATTTAGTCGTTATAGGTGGTGGACCTGCGGGATACACGGGTGCGATTCGAGCATCCCAATTGGGTCTAAAAGTGGCCATCGTTGAAAAACGTGGAACTTTAGGCGGAACTTGCCTGAATGTAGGCTGTATTCCATCGAAAGCACTTTTGGATTCGAGCGAACATTTTTCGATGGCTTCCCATGGTGAGTTTGCCGCGCACGGAGTGAAAGTTTCTAAAGTCGAACTCGATTTGAAGACGATGATGGAACGAAAAGACAAGGTCGTAAAAGGTCTCACGGACGGTGTCGCGTTTTTGATGAAAAAAAATAAAGTTACCTATTTTGACGGCACAGGAACGCTTTTGACACCGACGTCGGTAGAAGTGAAACTTCGCGACGGGAAAACCGACAAGCTCGATGCGAAAAAGATTATGCTCGCCACAGGATCACAACCGGTTGAGTTGCCCTTTGCTAAATTTGACGGGAAAAACATTTTGTCGTCGACCGAAGCACTCGCGCTTGGTGAAGTACCGGCAAAGCTTTTGGTCATTGGCGGCGGCGCGATCGGCCTCGAGATGGGCTCCGTATGGATGCGCCTAGGATCGGAAGTCACGGTAATCGAGTACGCGCCAATGGTTTGCGGAATGTCCGATCAAGGGGCGGCGAAGCAACTTCTTCGTATCTTAGAGAAGCAAGGAATGAAGTTCTCGCTTTCGACAAAAGTACTCGCAGTTGAAGCAGGGAAGTCAGGTGTCATCGTAAAAGCTGAAGGTGCTGATGGAAAAAAACAGGAATTTGTCGGCGATAAAGTTCTAGTGGCCGCTGGTCGAAAACCCTTTAGCGAAGGTCTTGGTCTTGAAAAGCTTGGTATAAAAAAGGATGCGCGCGGCATGGTGGAAGTGGATGCGCACTTTCAAACCAATGTTCCTGGTATCTACGCCGTAGGCGATTTAATTCGTGGGCCAATGCTTGCGCACAAGGCGGAAGAAGAAGGAGTTGCGGTTGCCGAAATCGTTTCCGGTAAACCCGGCCATGTTAATTACGATACGGTTCCCTCGGTGATCTACACTTGGCCCGAGCTTGCAGCTGTAGGACAGACAGAAGAGCAGGTGAAATCAAGTGGGAGGCCTTACAGAGTCGGGCAGTTTCCTTTCATGGCTAATGGCCGTGCAAAGGCGATGGGCTCAACAGACGGATTTGTAAAAATCATTGCCGATGAAAAAACGGATCGGGTGCTAGGTGTCCACATCGTGGGTCCCCGTGCATCGGACGTTTTAGCTGAAGCGGTCGTAGCTATGGAATTTGGGGCCTCAAGCGAAGACATCGCAAGAAGTTTCCACGGGCATCCGACATTGTCAGAAACAATGCGCGAAGCTGCGCTGGCTGTCGATAAGCGGGCACGTCAAGGTTAGGAGTTGGAAAGGTATGAAGATCACAAGGCCTGTAAGAATCGCGATTTTGATTGTTGTTCTTGGCGGATTGGCTGCCTTCATTTACCTCCTTGGACCCTTTAGTCGGTCACCCGTCGAGCGACAATTCTATGAATTGGTTCGTGAAGGTCGTGCAAAGACAGAGAACCCGGCTGTTGATTTGCGAAAAATCGACCTCGTTCAATGGGACGAACTTGTTTATTGGGGACCCTACGAGGACATTTGCAACTTAGGAATTACGGGTTACGAAAAAGGCTCGCAGTTTTGCCGCGTGTCTCTTGACGACACTGAAAGCTACCTTTTGTTGCTGAGGGGCAACCGTGTGGTGTCGGAGATTCGCATCGATCGCAGTGAGATTGATCTGGTGCAGGCACAATTGAAAACGAGAGTCTCGAAGGCCAATGCAATGTTTGCGTTCGTCAATACCGGTAAAGTGTTCGATCCCAAGCAAAACAATGTTTTTCCGGCTGTCCAACTGACTGTGATACCTGAATAATCTCCATTTCTTTGACGCTTCATGATCCTGCTTCAAAGCTGTCACCATAGCTGCTAGTCAAGCTAACAAATGCTAGCAAAATCGATCGCGAAGATTCTCATTTTCTTGGGAGTCGCAATTATAGTCGAAGTTTCGGTTGCCCGACTGCCGGAAGAGCTCCTCGTGCTTCATCCCTCAATTCAGGGACTATGTAAAGTATCTCCGGTGGCGGAGCAAAGTCGTGCCGACGAAGAGATCTCTGCAGCGAGTGCGAGAGTACGCTCGCTTTATTTCATTCCGAAGGTTTCATTGACGGCGGATTTAGGTGTCCAAAATTCTGATCCAAACAATAGCACGGGTTCCCTAGGCGTCGCTGCAGAATTAAACTTGAATCCGCTACTTGGTCCTTACTACGGAAGCCGGCAATCCGATCTGAATCTTCAATCTGCAAGGCTGAAGCGAACTACCGCCTTACAAACTGAATTTGAAAGGTTGATCGACCAGGCGCTCGCCCTCAGTGCGCTCTGGTGGCGAGATGAAGATCTCGAGGAAACGAAAATCCGGCTGGAAAAACAATATCGAACGCTTCAGCAAAATGTTCGCGCTGGCGTTGCTAGGCAGCGTGATCAATACCGATTTGAAGCGGATCTGCTACGTCTTCAGGAAAGTCGAATTTCTCTGAAGCGACAGATCGTCGAAGCGCAAAAGAAAATCGAAGTTCTGGTCCCAACAACTCAGTTTAAACCGGGTTTTTTAGACTGGAAGCGAATGCTTAATCTGAAGCTTGAGACCGTAGATGATTTGGTAACGTCTCCTGCACTTGAAATTCAACGGCTTGAAGTTGAGATTGCAGAAGTAGAAGCGCGAATTGCAAGTCAGTCGACAGGTTTGACGGCCGGATTGACGGCCGGTGTGCAAAGCAGGAACTCCAATCTAGCCCCAGCATGGTCAGAAAGTTCTCTACGGGAGCCTTATGAGACTTCTTGGTTTACGCTTCTCAGTTTCCGTTACCCAATTTGGGACGCGGGAAGTGATCGACTTAAATTGAAGGAGGCTAGCGAGGCGGTTCGCATCGCGAGGCTTCAGTTGGCTCTCGCAGAGCGCGATTTTTTTGCGAGAAAGGTACTTCTAGAAGATGAGCGGAAGCGCCTGGAAGAGCGCATTCAGCTGGCTAATCGATTGAACTTATTGGAGCGAAAAAGTTTTAGCTTAGTCGCAACCGATTATCGCGAGGGTCGAGCCGGATATTTGGATTGGATCGGCGCAAGTGAAAGTTTACAGAATTCTGTGCGTGCACAAATCGAATTGGCAAGTGATTGGGCCAAGTTGTGGATAAAAGTAAAGGCACTAAAAGGGGAAATGGCCGATGAACTTTGCAATTAAGACCGTTTTCACTTTAGGGGTATTAAGCGTCGTCGGTGGATGCGTTGGTTGTACTGGTTCATCCGAAAATCAACCGTCGGTGAAGGTGGAACAAGGAGAAGTTGTCCAGGTCGTAGCACTTAGCGGGACGGTCAAGCCTGAACGGGAAACGATGATTCTAGTTCCCTATAGTGGCTATGTCCGAAAACTCTATGTAAAGGTCGGTACGTTAGTGGCCAAAGGTGACCCCCTGGTCGCATTTTCCACGAGTATTGCCGAGGAGGCGCCGTTTCCTCTTCGCGCCGCATATCCAGGTGTCGTAAGTCAGGTTCTAAAAGGAGAGGGCGACTACGTCGTGCAAGGTGGCTCGGAGAGCAAAGTTCTAAAATATGAAGATAAATCCGGAATGTACATCGAGTCCGATGTCCCTGAATCCGACATTGCCAAGATCAAAGTGGATCAGTCGGCCCGGATTCGTATAAACGCGCTACAAGGGAAAGAGTTCAAAGGAACTATTCTTCAGATTTTTCAGTCTGCTCGAGAGTCCGAGAATAGCTGGGACCGAAAGGGTGGCACCTTTCCAATTCGAATCAAGATTCTGGATCCGTCCCCAGATGTGATGAATGGACTGTCGAGTGTGGTTGAAATTCGAATTGCAGAAAAGCAAAATGTACTCCGAATTCCGCAGGAATATTTAAAACGCGATGGTGCTGGCTTTGTAGTCCAACTGAAGAAAACAAAGGAATTTCAAAAGGTCGAAGTGGGCCTAAAGAGCGAAAGCTTCGTTGAAGTCCTAAAGGGTTTAAATCTCGGTGAAGAGATTCTTTATCCGTTGGCTGAGGCAGGCTCGTCGTCCAATGATTGAAGTTAAGGATCTCCGTCTCAGTTATGGAACTGATCACGGTCGCGTCACCGTTTTAAAGGGTGCGTCGTTTTCAATTCGAAAGGGCGAAAAAGTCGCAATTTGCGGTCCGTCTGGATCCGGCAAATCGACTCTGCTTTATATTTTAGGTGGCTTGCTAGCGCCTGATTCTGGAGTCGTAAATATTGGTCGGATGCAGATCTGGAATGAATCCGAAGAGACTCGCGCTAAATTCCGATCGACAAGAGTTGGATTTGTATTTCAGAGCTTCCATCTTATTCCTGGTTGGACGGTATTGCAGAATGTACTTCTTGGTTCTGAATATCAGGTCTCGGCTGTGAATCTTGAGGATCGAGCAATGTCCATTCTCAAGAAATTAGGAATCGCAGATTTGTCGGATCGTGAACCCAATCAATTGTCGGGAGGTCAGGCCCAACGCGTCGCCATCGCAAGAGCTCTCTTGATGAATCCTGATCTCATTCTAGCCGATGAACCAACTGGTGCGCTAGACTCTTCGACCGCGCACGATATATTGCGCGCCTTCGATGAGATCAATGCAGAAGGGAAAACCGTCGTGATCATCACACATGACGAGCAAATCGCCTCGTCATGTGACCGTGTCATTCGTATCCGCGATGGAACGGTGGTAGGACACGAAGAAGGTTCAACAGTTGATGTTGCGCCAGCTTTCAATCGTTCCTCTTTCGCGCCATTAGATCACTCTTCAAGGAATTGGTTTTCGTCGGCCGCTGATTTTTTGCGCTCCTACTCTCCTCGCAAGTCCTTTAAAATTTTAAAACGCAGTCCTTCGAGAAGTTTGCTAACGCTGTTTGGAATCGCTGTGGGGGTCGCGGCCGTCGTGTCGATGATCTCGGTCGGCCGCTTCGCAAAAGAGCGTATTCTGGAATCATATGGCACCCTGGGCGTTAGAAATTTTAAAGTCTGGGGTTATCCAAACTGGCGCCTTTCGGCTTCAAAACCACTCGAATCCTATTTTCGAGAAATCCAGATTCAGGATCTGGAAACCGTGAAAACGTTGTTTCCTGAAATCCGTGCCTACTCTCCAATGGCTCGATACTGGGGACCAGAAATTTCATTTCTGGGTAAGACCATTTCTCAGGATCTGAATATGTTGGGAGTCAATGAGTACGGCATTGGTTTGAACCAATACGAGATCGACGTAGGTCGTCCGCTGACAGTTCTCGATATGGAGGATCGTAACAGCGTTTGTGTTATGGGTTCAGGCTTAGCAGATCAGCTGGGTGTTCAGCGTGGCATGATTGCATCCGTTTCTGACAAGCCCCTGGTGTTTATCAAAAATCGGAACATGCGATTTGCCTGCCGCTTGGTTGGGCTTTTGAAACATAAGAAATCTTCAGGTGAGGGCCGGTGGGACAAGCCGGGGTTCGAACTCTTTTTGCCGCACACTTTTCTTCGCGCCGTTCGGGGCGAGTCGACAAATTCAAATGAGGGTGATTTAAACCAGGTTTTATTTGAAGTGAAAGAAGGAGTCATCCCCGATATTTTAGCAGATCGCGTGAAAGAGCACTTTGTTCGAAAGTACGGCGAGGCCGGAGATTTTCGGGCGGAGGCAAACGCCAAGGTCATCAATCAGATGCGAAAGTTTTTAGAAATTTTCAATTTTTTACTGATTGGGATTGCGTTCGTGACGTTGATCGTCGGCGCCAGTGGCGTCACCAATATGATTTTAGTTTCCCTCTCGGAACGCCTTCGGGAGCTTGGAATCCGAAGAGCGGTTGGCGCGAACTCACAACATTTGCGCCAATTGGTGATTGGCGAAAGTCTTACGCTTTGTTTAACAGCTGGGTTTGTCGGGCTTGTCTTTGCCCTCGGAGGCCTCCATATTGTTTTATACTTTACCTCCCTGATCTTCCCCAAAGTGCCGTTTGAGTGGGTGTTTGATCCACTTGCAATCGGTATTAGTTTAATTGCAATTCTCGGGGTCGGTATCTTATCGGGGCTCTATCCTGCACTCAGAGTGGAAAAGCTAGATGTGGTGAGCGCACTTCGTTCGGATGGCTAAGTTGATCGAAAGGATTTTCTCAGGCCAACAGGAACGAAGACGAGCCTTAGCAATTCAAAAAAATAGTGGAAGGCAATAGCGAGAAGTGCTGACGGCAGCGCGGCTTGTAGAATCATTGTGTTAATCCCTCAATAGTAAAGGGCAATGACAAACGAGGTCACGCCAGGATTTTTATCAGAGCGAGAAGTCTTGGCCATCAAGATGGAATGATTGGCCTCGAGTCCTAAATTAACAGTTGATGTTCTGAACAGCTTTACGCCTGCGCCTGCTCGTAGGGCCCAGCCATTGGCCGTATCGTCGGTAAAGATGAACGTATCAGATTGCGAAGCTCCAGCAGATGCGCGGCCGACACCGAAAGTTATGAATGGGGCCGTTTTGTTTTTCGTTAAATGGTAGTTGGCGCCTAGCATAAACTCGGTGAAGTAAGCAGCGGAGGATCCGGTATTGTCAATTCCAGTCGCTTTGAAGCCGAAATCTAGATCCCAGTGCGGATCTAGGCCCCACACAAAACCGACGTTGAAAAGAAGGCCATTTTTATCAGTATTGAGATTCGAACCCCAAGCTGGACCGAAGCCGAGCTTCCATTGTCGAGTTGCTTGCTGCCGGCGCGTGCCGCGAGTCACTTCATCTTCTGTGACGTCATCGACTTGTGCATTTCCTTCGGCGCGAGTTTCATTCAGTGCGGATCGAACAACTCTTGCCGAAACAGTGTCCAGATCTTCTGCTGTTGAAGCTTTCATCTTTGACGTGAATAAGACTTTTTCACCTTTTATTTTATCGACGCTCATGATGTACGAGTTCCCAAGTTTCAAGACCCGGGACCGAAGCGTGATCTCGGCTTCTTTTGCATTCGAAGCGAGAGAGTAGCCAGATTCATTCGAAACGGCTGCTTTCACGAGTTCATAAACAGATGCTCGGAGGCCGGCTTCTTCACCTTCGGCCAAAGGAGGTTGAACGAAGACAGTATCCGCATGTGCTTGGGCAGCAAACAGCACGAGCAGCAAAGCAGCGGCCGAGAGAACAACTGTTTTGGTGCGGTACCAGTTAGATTTGAGACTCGATTTAGACATGTAACTCTCCTGCTAAAATTCAACTATCGCCATGAGGATTCATAACGCTAATTGAAATATCAGATTCTCGCCAGGAGAAGAAGGTCTTGAGTCGCGCAAACCTGACCAATGTCGAAGTCTTTGTTTCAGGCTTGGAACGCTGAGTTCCAAATGCCTTTAGCTGGTGGCGTTTAGTGGGCGTTTAAAAACCGACTGGTACGGTTGAACGGAAAGCACTTTCGCAGCGGACTCCCTGGGCCGCGCGACTTCGAAGATTGAATCCGCTTTCAGCTGAATAAATATTTTTTAATTCAAATTTCCGTGCGACGGAATTCAGCCAATCGGATAGCTCGGGAAGTCCAAAGCTGTACACTCGCTGTACCTCTTCAAATTTTGTCACCGTGTTTAAGATAAAGGCTCCACCGATGTCGACGGCATTTGGACCAACTGCGATTCCATCGCTTTGAAAGCCTCGTCCGCTATCCATCGAAAGTGAACCCATAGGCAGCCCGGGGGGATACCAAGTTTCACCTTTAATGGAGGCATATCCTGCCCGCGGCTCGGCATTGTAGGTAATATCCGAATCCATTCGGTAAACACTGGCCTCTGCTTTTGCGCTTAGAGAGGCGCCCACGCCGTCGCTAAGCTTGTCCTGACGAATTCCTCGTCGGAACACAAAACGATGGGTCTGTTTGTTGAATCCGAAATAAAAGTAAATGGCACCGGAGGCAGAAAGATTCAGTTTTCCCAAGCCGCCCAGAGCCTCTGTTTTTAGTCCAATTTGAAGGCCGATTTCATCCCAGGTTTTACGAAGTTCATGGCGATCTGATTTGTTTCTGCTGAAAGCTTTAATGGTCGAAAACACGACGCTGTCGAGGACAAAGTGCAATACCCGCGACAATCGATCTTTGATCGTGGTTCCTTTGACGTCGATCGGCCCCGGGCTTTTAAGGCCGGCTCTGGCAAGGTTTTCTGGAATTTCAAAATGGACTCGAGTGAAACTTGCGGGAAGCGAATTTCCATATTTACCGTCGCTAGATTTATCATCGTTGTTGAGCTGGAAAATTCCGCGAAGGGGATCCAATTGGGTGTAACCGATTTTTCCGAGTTGGGTTTCGTCGACGAAAAGTGCAACCGGTTTTAGTGCTGATCCTTCAGAATAAGCGTAATGAATTGTTCGATCATTGGTTAGAATTTGCGCAAATTTCTGAACCACAATTCGTATCGCTTCGGCATTTGACGCCATTTCTTTTTCACTTAAGTTCGGAACTTGATACTGAGTCTTCAGAAGAAAGGAACTGCCATCTGGTAAGTGAACGATATAACGAGGCTCGGTTTTCAAACCGGCAAATGTGACTCTGATGCTAGTTGATTCTGATTCGCTATAGGCATGGGTTTTCCACGGGATGGCAAACGGTGCGAGCGGGTGGACTGAGGATCGAGAGGCTGGTGGATCCGTTTGCGCGAAACCGACGGTAGGTCGACTAAGAATTGATACAAAAGTTAGGGCGAGTAAAACCAACATTCGGTGAATCACTTTAAACCTCAAATTCCGCAATACGCTGTCTAAGTCCCGGCAGAGACATCTAGCGCCAACTTAGCTGCTTAAGCACAGCACCAATGTATCGTATCAATTTTTGGACCGCGTACCGGGGCGATTTGGTTCGCCTATTCGAATTTAGGGTGGTGAGACTTACAAATGAATCCCCTCTGGAGTGCCGCAAATTGGCGCTGCAGAGGGGCACTTTGTCGAATGACAAGACGTTTTACACTGGAAGTTCAGTAGAGATTCACATGCGTCGACGTTCCGTCGCCGCGGACATAAAACTGATCAGTGCCCTGTGATTTTTTAAGCATCGAACTCATTGACCACTCAAGGCCAAGATCTAGTCCCGGGATGGGATCTTGGGTTGTACCCGTATTGAGAGGTTGTCCCACATTTACGTTGCTGTTCAAGGTAAAGCCCCATGCCACGTTCACACCGGTCGGAATTATTGTGGCGTTCGCTAGAAACTTTCCTCGGCCGCCGATACTTCCGCCGTGATGAAAGGCGACGGTGTAGGTGTGAGAAATCACCGTCATCCCGTAGAGATTTTTAGCTGCAACCGTGTAGCTCTTGGCTTGCGGGCCTTTCCATGTTTCCATTTCTGTCCAGTTTGGTATGGAGAGTGGCAAAACAGACACGGTTTGTGTTTTAACATTTACCACAGGCTGATTGTTCCGAATTATTTCCCAAATTTTCCGCCCAAGTGTGACCCACTTTTTTACGTCACCGAGATCGCCCATTAAATCTGTGATGACATTCCCGAGGCCGCCGGTTGACTCTGACGGTGGTACCGGGTCGTTGGCCGTGCCATTGGCGATGAGCCATTCGGTGGCCAATAGTTCAGAGGATGAAAAGCTTCGCGCGTCTTCTGTAACAGTGATTTCAGAAATTTCGAGGTAGCTCTTGAGCTCCGTCTGATTTCGGATCCCAATCTTTTTTGCGTCCTCGGGTACGTCTTCAACCGGAATGTTCACTGGTTCGCCAAATGAGTGACTAGATCCCGTAGCTACAGCCAAAAAAAAGAGCGCCGCAAGTGCATGCTTGTTCATAAATCCCCCCTGGATTTGGATTTGAATCGCCTGCACGTGTCTGAAGCAATGAAACGGTCGCCATCTGAAAATATTTCTCGACTGCTCGAAAAATAGCCTTATGGGCGCGAATTAAACAGGGGATTGCTTAAAAACTAGGGTGATTTCTTCTTGGAGGCGGGTCCTCGGGGTTCTTGCTCAACGGCTTCGTTTTCTTTTTCGATGGCCATTGAGCGCTGCCGATCGCCTTCCTCGGTTAGGGCCAACAGGGCAGGTTCAAAGGCGCGGCGATCCAATCGGTACTGTTTACCTCGGTAAGTGATTTCGCCAGATGAACAGAAGGTGAGGGCGTCTTGGTCATTTCCGCGCGGAATGACTTTTATTCGTGCGCCATCGAGGTCCGCTTGGCTTCTTATGGGTTTCATCTTTTTAAGTTTTACTCGAATTTCGTCAAGGTTCGGGTGGTTTGAGCAGAAAACAAATTCAGCGTGATCCTCGAGTGGCACGGGCGGCGTGAAAAACTGGGTCGATGGATCGATGTAAAAAACTGTATAACCAGGACACTGCAGCTGACTTGCGGGGCCGCGCTTCGAGCTATCACCAGCGACCGAAGTCGTACTGGTGCCAGGGATTTCGCTGTCAGCAATCTTTGCGGCTTGGATTTGTTCAGCCACTTCTTCTGGTGGGGTGATGATTTCTTGAATGGCGCTAACCGAGGATTCTTCACTCGAAGAACCACTCTCGTTCTGCACCGAACTGCAGCCCGCAGCGATGAAAAGAGCGATGCAAGAAAAACTGGGAAGGATCATTACCGAGTAGGAAGCGGAAAGTCTTTTAGTATTCATAAATCCCCCCTCCCTTATTCTGACCTTTTTATCGCGTCTTCTCAAGTTGCCTAATGAATAAACAAAAGCCATACCTCGACCTTCGTCGAAAAGCATGGCTTCAAAGAGTATTAACAATAAACGCGACTAAATTACTTCGCAGCTGGGTTCTTTACCCAGCTATTGCACCAGCCCTTAGAGGCTACAAGTTTGTTCGGGAAGAGCGAGCACGGCGCAGCAGCGTCCGTTGTTACTTTTGCGCCATTCAATAGAAGGCAGTTCGAGCAAAGCTGTTTCGCACCTTCAGCGCCCGCACGTTTAGTCCATTTCTTTGTGTCAACTTTCGTGGCATCTGCGTGGTACCCGAGGGCCTTCGCAGTTGGGTCGGCTTTCTCGTCGACCATGGGAAGTTTTGCACCTTTCGCTGCTTGTGCGAAAGATGTTGATGGAGCAACTACTTTTCCAAGTAACGCGGCTCCAGCAACAGTTAATGTAGAGAATTTTAAAAAATCACGACGAGTGTTCGACATAAATATGCCTCCTAATGGGTAGGCGCTATTATCAACTTGTTTTCATTTGCTGTCACGGTGAATGACATCGTGACGGTTGACAAAAGTCGTAGGTTTTCAAATTTTCTTCGACCGCGTTAGGGATTGTCAGCTCTGTCTTCGTCCCTGAATCTACTGAAATGAAAGCTGTAGCCGCTTCCTTAGATCTCGATTCGCATTTAGTTCGTGTCAGTCGAAGTTTTGCTTTTTGTATTGCTCGGCTTGAGGCGCCACTCAATCGTCAGGTCGGGTTGTCTTATTTGATATGTCGAATTCTCGATAGCGTCGAAGACGCCCAGTGGCTGGATCGTGGCGGCCAGGCTAAAGCTTTTGAGGAATTCATTTTGTTTCTGCATTTGGATTCGTCCGGTGACATGAAAAAAGTAGAAGCGTGGTCGCAGCGAGTGATCGCCGAGACCAAATTGCCCGAGCACGAAATTCTTCTACTAGCAGATGCGGGGTTGGTTTTTCGCGAGCTTTGGAACGAGCGCCCACGTGTCCGCGAGGCCATGGTACGTCCGATCGAGAGCATGGCACGCGGAATGATGGAGTATTCGGGTTTACAGCTAAAAATGGCTGTACCCAGTTCGAATCTAGCTATCAAACTTAAAAATCTGGGCGACGTGAACCGCTATTGTTTTTTCGTGGCCGGTGTCGTTGGCGAGATTCTAAATGGTCTTTTGAAGCTCGTCGCAGAAGATCGAGGCGTTCGAGTTGCCACGTCTTTGGTCGAAGGTTTTCGATTTGGTCTTTTTCTGCAGAAAGTCAATTTGCTGAAAGATCGAGAAACGGATTTGCAAGAAGGTCGCGATCTCGTCCCTTCGCGGTTTCTTGTTTTCCAAAGTGCTTTTCAGGATGCAAGAAAAGCATTCTCCTACCTTTCTTCCATTCCCTTAATTTTTGAGAGCTACAGACTGTTCTGCGGCTGGTCGCTTTTTTTGGGTCTTGCCAGTCTGCCGCACATTGCAAGCGGCAGAAAAATTGGACGATTAGAAACCTTAGCGTTGTTGGCAACTGTTGAGTCGAGGGTTAATTCCAATCTCGATCTTGAAGCACTTTTTGAAAAATACCTGGATCAGGCGCTTGGAGCGGTTGATGAGGAGTCCGAAGAAGTGGCCTCGAGCCGAGCGGAATCAACGGCATCCTCGATAGAAGATTATAGACGAAATTATGTCGGCGTCGCTAATGACCAAGAACTTCGTGAACTGGTTGAAGGACGATTGTCGTGAGCACGTTTTTTCTTTTGTCACTTACCACGCTTTTGACGATCGTGAATCCCCTCGGTGCGCTTGCGCCGTTTCTTGCGATGACCCACGATGAAACTTTGCAAAAGCGGCGGCGAACAGCGAGACGAGCTGCCCTCGTTTCAACCGGCGTACTTGCGGGGTGCGCAGCGATCGGTGGATTCATTTTTCGCTTCTATGGAATCACTTTGCCGGCGCTGAAAGTAGCGGGCGGTGTACTTCTCTTCTTCGTGGCTTTTGACATGATAAATGCTCGCACGTCGCGAACGAAGTCGACAGAGGATGAGCAGGTGGAGGGCGCTGCGAAAGATGAGATCGCCGTTTTCCCTTTGGCAATTCCTCTTCTGTCGGGGCCGGGTTCCATCGTTACTGTGTTCATGTTGTCGGACCAAGCGAAAGGCTGGATGCGGGATCTTGCTTTGTATGGTGCAATTTGCATCGTTGGTCTTGCTAGCTACTTGACGCTCAGTGAAGCGCACCGAATTACCGATCGAATCGGACAAATTGGCATGAACATCATTTCTCGATTAATGGGTCTGGTTCTTGCGACCATGTCGGTTCAATTTATCGTCGACGGTTTAACTGCTGCCGTGAAGGTATCGTTTCCGATGTTTGGAAAATAAATTCTGATTTAATGACCGATCTTGTTTAAAGATCGACGACTCGGAACGCCATCCCACCAAGACCATCGTAAATAACGACCACGATTGTAGCCGGTCTACCGGCTGGTGCCGCCGCTGGTGGAGTCCAGGTATTTGTTTCTAATGGCGAGAGCCTAGCAAATTTCATCAGACCATCGGTGTGAAAGTAAGTCACTCGTAACGATTCCGTGCGGGAAACGATAACTCCTTCCGCGCTCATCGCCTCGTAGCTTGCGGGTGCACTTGTTTGAACGCTTAAAGTGACATCCGTTGTCGGAAGCAATGTCAAAGCTGAGCCATTACCTAAAACAGAAGTGACCGAAGGATTTACGTTCGCTGTGGATTTATTCGAAATCGCAATTCTCTTGTAAGCTCGAACCACTTTGTCACCTGCTTGAAACCGAAGGCTAACAAGGTAACCGATCCCGTTAAATAGGTCGGAGGTACTGCGACCTGTGGTGAGTCCCGAAGGAACCGTCACGGTGAATGACGGAGTTGAACCTGTCAGCGAAGGTGTGCCAAAGACTTGAGAATTGCTTGCGGCCGCGCCAGGTGTCACAGATGGGATCGAAAGGTCGACCTTCAGTGGGCTTTGATCGCAGGTTGGTTCTGCACCAAAATTGATTCCCGGATCAGGACACGCTGAGCCAGTGATCGTCACAGTGCGCCCACCAGAGCCGCTATCACTAAGTACCGGAGTCAAAGTCACAGTTGCTGGAAGGGTTGAGATGAGGACTTCCGGCTTATCAGCTTGGATGCCGATCACGCGAAAGCTATCGAGCTTTTGATATTTCGGAAAGTTCTCGTTTGCGCAGCCCGATGTAAAAATCGAAAAACCGAGCAGTGAAAAAGAAAGCACTAAGAGTTTCATTAGAATTCTCCTCGGACGCCAATCGTTGGTAAAATACCTAGGCCCATCACGTCTTCACGTTGAGAATAGTCATAAGAGTAATCCACGCTCTCGACATTCTTCTGATTCAAAATATTTTGAATGTCGGCATAAGCGGCGAGGATCCATGTATCATACACCCACTTATATTCGCCTCGGATATCCAGTTGCATAAAGGAACTTTTTCTTTCCGAATAAAAAGCACCTCGAACTGGAACATACACGTCTTGATCGGCGTCAAATACGCCGTCGATGACAGGAGTGAGCGGTGAGCCAGTCACATAGCGGAAGCGGCCGGTAAAGACCCATCGCTGCCACCCCTCTGGACGATAGCTCGCTAACAAATTCAGATTGTGAGTTTGGTCAAACGCCGATGGAAATTCACTCTGACCCGGTTGGCTTCTGCGTGATTGTGAAAACGTATAGTTGGCACCAAGCGATCCTTCAGCAAAAGAATATTTCCACGAAACTTCGGCTCCAAAAATGTTTCCAGCTCCGTCGTTATTATAGTTTTCGCTGACTGTTGAGCCATTCCGATCGACCTGCGCGGAGCTTCTGACCACCAACCTATCCAAAGATTTATAAAATCCACCTAAAGAAAGCGCCGATCCCGTGCTCGAATTTTCTTTGAAGTCTTTTTCCCAGCCAAGATTGAGGTGAAGGGCCCGTGGACTTTTAAGTGTGGGATTTCCAAACGCTTCACTGGATTGCTGTCCAGAGGGCGCTTGATAGTAAACGCCTGTCGCTAAACGGTAAGTCACGCTTGACGAAGGCATCAGTCGAAAGGCCAATCTTGGTCCGAAGAGCCATTCTTTCGTTGTTCGATTGGAATCAATTCGAAGACCAGGGATAACAGTAAGTGAGTCTGAAACTTTCCATAGGTTTCGGTTGTAGAATCCAGTCAGGTGGGCTCGATCTTTGATCGCGGCTTCTTTGGTTGGACCGACGCTGATCGGGGTTCCAACTCCACCGGCTCCACTGACATCTGGAAGCCTTATTCCGATTTCAAACCAGGTATAATCATTATCCCAACCAAAATAGGATTTGAGATTCTGAGCTTCCCGGTTCCAGTGCGTGAGATATTCTCCGCGCGTCGTCAGTCGATTGGCATCGAGGCGAAAATAGTTGTCTCCGACATCGACGAGAATGGAGTCTTTCCCTATTCCAATAGAAGTTGAAACCTCGTCGTCATTTTCAAGTTTTCGATTCCAAGCGGTGATGATTCGAAAAAAATCAGTTTTGTTGCTGAAGCTTCCGCGAAGTGCTGGGTCGCCATTGATGGGATCTTTAAAGACGGCTTCGAGTTGATCCATCGAGCCAAGCGCCGTAATTTTGAGTTTATCAGTCGAATTGATCTTCTCCTCATAGATGATCGAGAGATCAGCAAAGCTAGGAGCCGCCGTGAAGCCGAAGCTTTCCTGGCTCTCGGCAATCTTTTTTATCACCGCACCAATGTACGAGTATCGACTAGAGATGAGAAGAGATCCCGTCGGTGAGACAGGCCCCTCGGCCATGAAGCCTGCATTGAAAATATCAATAAACGCTTGTCCTGACCAGAAATCACTCTTCGGGCTTCGCGAGCGAAGTCCGACGTGTCCACCGAGGGCTTGACTGAATTCGGGACCGTAGCCGGCGCCAAGAAGACTGACACTTTCAATAGAATCTGGATAGAGAACCGAAGACAGTCCGCCGAAATGAAAAATCAAAGGGATCGTGTGTCCGTCGAGATTGTAGCGTGTGTCTTCGGGCTCGGCACCTTGCACGATAATTTGTGAAGTACCCGCACTTGCGCGGTTGACGCCGGCAAGATTTTGGATCGCTTTCACCGGATCGCGATTGGCGCCCGGGGCGAGAAGAAAATCCTCTGGCTTCAAAATCTGTTCTTGGTCGTCACGTTTTTTCGTTTTTCCGACGACCACCGTTTCAAAACCTGAGTACTGAACTCGTTCAACATAAAGGGCGCCGAGATCGAAGGTGCCTGGCTGTGATTCTATCGAGCGCTCAAAGCGCTGGTAACCGGTGAGGTTGATCACGATTTGTCGTTTAGTTCCATTTGGTTCACTGTCGGCTTTGGCGTCGACTTGAAATTCAAACGTTCCATTTGCTGTTGAAGTCGCTTTGATTTTTTCCGGCAATAAGAAAACGTTCACATCCGCCAGTGGACGCTTCGTGCCTTTTTCCAAAATTTTCCCAGTTAACACAGTTGCCGAATACGCAGTAGCCGTTAAGCCAGGTGCGACGAAGCTGAGAGCTGCGAGAATGGTCGAAACAATTAAAACCGTAAATCGTGAATTCATTCTTAAGACCTCAGCTCGAACCGATAGGTGTAGCGAATTTTTACCGCGACTTTCTGATCTTGTACTCTAGCGGGTTCAAATTCAAAAAGTTTGATTGCGTTTACAGCAGCCTCGTCGAGGCCATAGCCGAGGCCACTCACGACTTTTACGTCGACCACGGCCCCCTCCGCATTAATGAGAAGATCAAGCACGATGGGGCCTTCGATCCGTGCGTTTCTTGCGGCCTCCGGGTACTGAGCGCGGATTTCCTTTTTGATACGCGGCATCTGGGTCACCAGAAACTCGTCAGTTGGAATAGGGAGCGCGTCGTCATTGAGAGCTTTAAGATTATCAATCTCTTTCGCGATCGTGTTTCCAGCTTTGATTTCCACCGTTGAAGAACTGTCTTTCAGTGTTTGATTGGAAAGACCAAAAACTGGAACGGGCGCGTTGATCGGTTTGGGAAGCGGTCGCGAGTCATTTAAGCGCACTGCTTTGGGTGGTTCATTGGCCGCAGGCGGTGGATTAGTTTCCACAATGCGAATAGGAACTCGTTCGGTTGTGGTGCGAATTCGCGGGAAAGCAAAAATAGTAACAAGAAACGGTATCGCCACAGCCGCGTGAAGCAAGAGTGAAATCTGTAGCGGCGTAAGCCGAGTCGGCTGTAATGATGAACTCGACCCGTTCATGGTGAAGCTTCCACCTGCTTTTCGACTTGGATTGCGAAGTTTGAAAGCCCAGCACCTTTAAAGATTCCAATAACTCTGACGACCGAGCCATGGCGTGCGTCTTGGTCTGCAGCTAAAATGACCGACGTCATCGGATCTTTCTTGTAGGCCTCCTCGGAGCGTGCTCGCAGGATCTCCTCGGTCACCACCTGACCGTCGACCATGATTTGACCTTGAGCGGTGATGGCGATGGCCAGAGGGCTTGATGCCCTTGTGTCCGCGGCGGATGTCTTCGGAAGTTTTACTTCGAGCAAGTCCTTCATCATGATTGGTGCCGTCACAATGAAAATGACCAAAAGCACCAAGACGACATCAACGAAGGGTGTGATGTTGATGTCATTGATTTCTTGAATTTGACCTGATCCGGAGGAATCACCAAACGCCATTTTAGTTCGTGTCCTTCATGCGGAGAGCCATCCCGAGTTCCTTAAGACTTTCAATCCCTCGACTGAACTCGATAATTTTTCGCGTGAAATAATTGTTTGCAATGACGGCCGGGATCGCAACTGCGAGGCCCGCCGCAGTGAGGACAAGTGCTTCGGCAAGGGAGGCCATAACTTTGAAGGTATCGGAATTTCCAGATGACAGTGTGCCAAAGGAAACAATGATTCCAAACACAGTGCCAAGAAGGCCAATGAACGGAGTTGTCGATCCCAAAGTTCCAAGCACAGGGAGGCTTTTTTCCCACTCTTTGCGCATTCTCAATAACGAACTACTGACCACTTTTTCAAAAGCGTCGGGATTGTCCAGGCCCGAAGTGTTTCCGAACACGCGGCGATACGGCGAGGCGACTTCGTTTCCAGCCGGTGCAGAGCTTGACTGAAAGGCTTTTTCCCAAACAAGTCGAGATTCTTCCCAAGTTGAAGATTTCCCACTTTTTCGAACGGCTTCGGCTTGAAGCAGGGTCGAAAGTTCTAGCGCTTCGCCGTCAAAACTCTTGAGGGTTTTAAAAAACATCCAGCGTTCGACGATCAAGCGGATCGACCAAACGGATAGCCCAACTAGTAGGAGTAAAATAAGGCGTGAAAGCCATTCCACTAAGACAATCCAAGACGCTTCGCTGCCTGAGCCCATTGAAATCCTCCCAGTCTTGAAGACTAGGAGCCGGGTTCAAATCATGTCACTTTAAAACTCGCGGTTTAAAAAATGAAAAATCTGACTGAATTGTAAACTAGCCGGTGAGGTCCTCAAGATCTGTCGGAAGATCCGAAAACATGTCTTCCGTCAGGCCGCCTAAATAAGCGCGCCAAGATTCCGGAAGGTTATCAAGCTTAAAACCGGTTTGGATGGGCGGAAGCCAAGCTGGGACTCGAGGTTCAGAAAGCAGTGGCATTCCGGCAGCGAGCGGCGTGCGATTGGCCTTTCGATGGTTGCACCGTCGACAAGCTGTCACCATATTTGTCCAATCTTTGCGGCCTTTTTTACTAGCCGGGACAACGTGATCAAGCGTCAGTTCTTTAACGTTGAATTCATCTCCGCAGTACTGACATCGATAGTCGTCTCGGCGGTAAACATTTTCTCGACAGAATTTGACGCGGGTGAAGCGGCGATGATTGATGAAGCGTTTTAAACGCAAGACGGAAGGAACTTGAAACTCTTCGCGTGCCGACCGCACAGTGACTTCGTTTGAGGGGTGATATTCTAGAACTTCTACTTTACCTTGAAACCACAGAAGCAAGGCTCTTTGCCAACTGACAAGTTTGACAGGTTGATAACTAGAGTTAAGAACAAGTGCCCTGATATGACCTATAGATCTCGGTCGACTACTTGGGTTGAAGATCACACCTCCATAAAAAACGGGAAGGCCCTTCCTCTATCATCCCAAACTGATTCAATTTAGCAAGAGGTCCCGTGGTCCAGTCTCGATTTGAGAGCCAAAAGCGATTAAAGCCAGTTAAACCCACTTGGCTAGGCGGGGAATTTGGGGTTACGCTTGGCTTCACGTGAGCGCACAACTAGAGAATCCCCCATCATCGGCCCAGCATACCATCGCTAAACAACCGCTAATCGCCTTGTCACTTGCGGCACTCGGGATTGTTTACGGCGATATCGGGACGTCCCCCTTGTACGCACTTCGAGAATGTTTTCACGGTGCTCATGCTATGGAGCTCACGCCTGATCGCGTTCTCGGGGTGCTCTCGCTTATTTTGTGGGCTCTTATTTTAACCGTCAGCGTGAAATACATGATTTTTATTTTGGAAGCTGACAACCGTGGCGAAGGTGGAATCTTAGCGCTGACGGCGCTCTCGATTCCTCACCGCCTTCGAGATCGCAAATGGCTGTTGTTTGGCTTGGGAGTTTTTGGTGCAGCTCTTATGTATGGCGATGGCGTTATCACTCCTGCCATTTCGGTTTTGTCAGCTGTCGAGGGTTTAAAGATTGCGGCTCCTGGGCTTCAGCCTTTTGTGGTGCCGATCACAGTCGCAGTTCTCGTCATTTTGTTTTTACAGCAGCGTCACGGCACCGGGAAAATTGGTGCCGTTTTCGGCCCGATAATTTTAATTTGGTTTACCGTGCTTGCGATTCTGGGTGTCCGCGGAATTTTGATGAATCCGGAAGTCTTAGGTGCCATCAGTCCTCACCATGCCGTTCGATTTTTTCTTGATCATGGCAAGGAAGCCTTTTTTGTAATGGGCTCTGTGTTTCTGGTTGTGACTGGTGGCGAAGCACTTTATGCGGACATGGGGCATTTTGGAAAGTCGCCCATTCGGTGGGCTTGGTTCACGGTGGCGCTACCCGGCTTAGTCTTGAATTACTTCGGTCAAGGTGCACTTTTATTGGCAGACCCCGCGAATGCGACAAACCCATTTTACCTCCTGGCGCCAAGCTGGGGCGTCATTCCGCTTGTGATCTTAGCGACAGCGGCCGCCGTTATTGCCAGCCAAGCTCTGATTTCTGGCGTCTTCTCGCTGACGAAGCAAGGGATTCAGTTGGGCTTGAGCCCGCGTCTTCAGATCGTTCACACGTCCTCGCGTGAAATCGGGCAGATTTATATGCCACACGTGAACTACGCTTTGCTGATTGGAACGCTTTGGTTGGTTGTTACTTTCAAGAGTTCTTCTAACCTCGCTGCCGCCTATGGCATCAGCGTTTCGATGACGATGGTGATCACAACGATTTTGGCCTACATTGTAGCGCGACGGCGCTGGGGTTGGAGCGCAGGTTTAGCTGCCGCGGTCTGCGGTTTTTTCCTGATCGTTGATGTAGCCTTCTTGTCGGCAAATCTATTGAAATTTGCCCAAGGTGGATGGATTCCGTTCGTCATTGGCTGTGTAATGGCGCTGTTGATGGCGACGTGGCGCAAAGGTCGAAAAATTCTTTCCGTTCGGATGAAAGCCGCGACACCTCCAATTCGCGAATTTTTGGCGAAACTGCAGCAAGATCCAGGAATTCAAAAAGTGCGCGGGGTTGCGGTCTTTATGGTCGGTGATCCAGAAGTCACCCCGCCTGCAATGGTGCACAATGTGAAACACAACAAAGTGCTTCACGATAAGGTTATGATTCTGACCGTATTGACGGAGGAAATCCCCTACGTTGAAGAGCGAAATCGATTGAAGGTGGATAAGATCATCGATGGAGTCTTTAAAGTCGAAGCTCATTTTGGATTTATGGAAACACCGGATGTGATGGCGTTGATGGCGCGAATTCAAGACACGGGATTAAAATTTGAAATTCCGGAAATAACTTTCTTTGTTGGACGGGAAACGTTGATCGCAAGTGACCATCCGGGAATGGCGATTTGGCGCGAACATATTTTTGCGTTCATGGCTAGAAATTCACATCGTGCAACGGCCTTCTTCAATATTCCGGCAAATCAAGTTATTGAAGTCGGAATGCAGGTTGAGCTTTGACCGGTGAACAAATAACCGGTGAGCCATCTCAGCCGGTTTCTCGCAAACTTGTTAAAACCTTGCTCCATCGCGTACCCCGTAGTGACTCGAATTCGATCTCTCTGTTGGTGGTTGCGGTCATTTCGGTCATCACGGTTGCCGGCTGGCGATTTGAAAGTTTCGGGCGACTGCTGCCAGTGTCGGGCGCCCAGGTTTTTGATCAATTTGAATTTTGGCGCCCGTGGTCTGCCTGCTTTGCCCATGCAGATCTTCCCCACCTTTTAAGTAACATGTTTATGTTCGCTGTCCTTGCGAGATTTTTAGGCGGTCATTTCGGCTACTGGATTTTTCCTTTCTGGGTGTTTTTTCTAGGAGGTATCGCCAATCTTTTAGTCCTTCCTTCGTACCCGCCGGACGTGAACGTCTTGGGCGCAAGTGGAGTGGTGAACGTTCTTGGAGGGGTTTGGCTTTCGCTTTTCTTTTTCATCAGTCGCAATTACCGATGGAAGGGAAGAGTTCTTCGCACGTTAGGTGTGGGGCTTTTGCTATTCGCTCCACAAGAGTTTCGTCCCCAGGTGGCCGAACGCGTCCATATGGCGGGGCTTTTGGTTGGCGTTATTTTCGGTTCGGGGTGGTTTGTGATGTTCAAAGAGCGAATTCGGTCATATGAAGTTTGGGAAGAGATTCCGCCGGAAGACCCATTAGATGATCTTCCACCAGAAGTGGGTCCTTAGAATTGAGCGTCTGTTTTGCACCTTTTCGAAAGTGAGTTTGTCCGAATATGCCAGCTCTCAAAAGTTCTTCGCTGAAGGCCCGCAAAGCGGGCGAAATCAGGATTGCTTCGTGGAACGTCAATGGCCTGCGATCTGTCCTAGGAAAAGGACTTCTCGATTGGATGGCCGAGAGCGATTTAGACCTCGTCATGCTGCAAGAGGTGAAGGCTAAGCCAGATGTCCTAGCTGAAGTTGGCGACTTTTATAAGGATCTCGGATTTAAATCGATAGGGTGGGCCAAGGCCGAAAAAAATGGTTACAGCGGACTTTTAACTTTATCAAAGATGAAAGACGTAGCAATTCGCGAGGGACTGGGAATAGAAAATTTTGATCGAGAAGGCCGTTGGTTAGAAACAGACCTCGGGCCGTACACCTTCATCAATAGCTACTTCCCAAATTCTCAGCGCGATCACGCTCGCTTGCCATTTAAGCTTGAGTTCTGTCGGGCGGCACAGAATCGAATGGAGCGATTACTTAAGTTAAAGCGAATTCCGATATTAGGAGGCGACATCAATGTTGCGCACACGGAAATCGATTTAGCGAACCCTAAGACCAACAAAGACAATGCGGGTTTTTTACCGGAAGAGCGCGAGTGGTTCTCGAACTTCCTCGATGCTGGATGGTCGGATGCATTTCGAATTTTAGAAACGGCCGGCGGGCATTACACTTGGTGGAGCTACCGACCAGGTGTACGAGAAAAGAACATTGGTTGGCGACTAGATCACTTTTTCTTACCTGCCTTTTTCAAATCGCAGGTGAATTGGGTTCGTCAGCAGCCGGAGGTTCGTGGCTCTGATCACTGTCCGGTCGTGATCAGCGTCCCGCTTTCACCCAACCTGTAATCGCAAGCTGGAGGGCTTTCTCGGCCGGTAGGCCAGCATCACGAACGGCCTCTGGGTTAACAAGAACTGTGTATCCCCCAAACCCGTAGCTAAACGGGACAAACACCGCGATACTTCCGCCGGTCATTTTGACATGCGGAAGATCATCAAACGTTTCACGCATTACGAGTCCCAAAAGTTCAATGGTCGGACTCACTTTAACAAACACCACTTTTTGGGCGCGATCTGGGCCTTGAGCTCGGCTGAAGAGATCCGCTAGGTCTTTCAAGGGCGAATAAATCGCGCGGATAACAGGTGCGCGCTTCAGTGATTCTTCAAACTTTCTTAAGAGTGAGCCGGCGAGATAGTTTTCCACAAGCAAACCAGTGATCAGAATTGTCAGCAGAGCTAGCACCAGCCCGAGACCAGGAATGTAGAATCGGTTGGGGATCATCACGGTCAGCACATCGCCAAATGTCGATTCGAGACTTCCGACAATCCAAATTAATAGTGAAACGGTGAGCGCAATCGGTAGAAGCGTCAGTAGACCTTTGAAAAACAAAACATTGAGTCGAACAAAAAGTGGTGCCAAGTGGTTTAATTCCTTCTTGATCCAGGTTGAAGAATGAGTACGCTAAACAAGTTTTGAAGGCAATCACGCCTAGAATGAAGGGGTAATAACTACCCCTTTTAAATCAATAGGAGTCCATCCATGAGCACATTCTTAAAACTTGCAGTCGCAGGTCTCGTCTCTGTAAGCGCGTCCGTATCTATGGCTTATGGCACAGCTAAAGCCACTGAAAAAGCTGACAAAGCTGCTGATGCTGCAGCAGCAGCGCACGGCGACGCAGCACATGCGGCTGATGCTGGTGCGGCAGTTAAAACTGAAAAACCAGTTAAAATGGCGAAAGCGACAAGCAAAAAAGCCGCAAAAACTGCTAAAGCTAAGGCTGACAAAGCCGCTACAGATGCAGGCGCGGCAATGGAAGAAGTAAAAGCGGAAGCGACCACTCCAGCTGCTAACTAAGCAGTCGAGTCGACATTTTTCGTTGCGCCGGGGATCTGATTGCGTGTTTGAATTTCATTTATAAGTTATAACGGATAAGTTTTAACGTATGAGATTTAAAAGTATTCAAATCCTCGGTGTAATTTCGGTTCCCTTAAAGACGCTGATCCTTTCTTCTCTTTTGTTTTTTTCCTCGTCCTCCCTGGCTCAAGAAGACGACGTAAACTCTAGTTCTGACCTTCGATTTACCTACGATATCAGTGCTTCCGTTGGGTCGGTGAGTTCCTCCACCGGTAGTTCCAGCTACACGGAAATCGCTTTAGGCTTGAATACTTTTTTTTCCGATTGGTTCGTCTGGCGCAACTCCGCCTTCACGCGGATGGGGCAAGGCTATGATGGAACCTATGGTCTTGATTCCTCCGCGAGATTTGTTTTGAATCTTGGCGATTCGGCGTTGGGACTTAACGCTTTTTTGGGTCCTGGATACCGAGTTATTTTGAATCAAAGCACAGGGGCGAATCAAACCGACTCAGCTCCTTTTGCTGAAGCAGGTGCCGTGTTTCGCATAGGCGGACTGAACCTCGGGGGTGGAATGAAATCTGTTTTTAACAGCATGGTGCGCCCAGGAGGCAAAGATGACGTTCAGTACTTTTTGATTCTCTCGGGCGGAGGTTCACTTTAATGGTGATTCAGCGACGAGTTCTTTTGCCGGTGCAAGTTCAGGGGATCTCAGCAGAATGGATTTGGGAAATAGCAGTTGAGGGGAGCCCGAACGATTTATCAGGAATGATTTTAAATCTCATCGACCTCGATCGTTTCATGGGCCAAATCGCAAACGAAGTTAAAAGCTTTCAGGTAGCTAATGCGGATGCCTGGCTGAAGTCACACGAGCCAAAGTTTAAAGTGTTTCTTCACGACCTATTGACGGTTCGGAAATCGCCCTCGACGGGCGACAACATTAAGCTCTATTGGTCGCGGCTTGAATCCGATCTGGCAGAATTCGGCCGCCGGTTCTAAAGAGTACGCGCGAAGGCGCACCCTCAAAACTTAGAAGGACTCGTCGAAACTGACTTGGCCTGAAACGCCGACCTGGTAAGCAGACACTCGGCGCTCGAAGAAATTTGTTAACTCTTGCACATCCTGAAGCTCCATGAAACCAAACGGATTTTTCACGTTGAACTTTGGCGGAATGTTTAGGGTCATCATGCGCTGATCGGCAATGAATTGCAGATACTGTCGCATGTCGGTTTGCGAAAGACCGGCGATCCCGCCGCCTAAGATGTCATCCGCAAATTGCATTTCGCACTCGACAGCTTCCTCGAGCATTGCAACGACCATGTCTTTCATCTGATCATTGAACAGTTCTGGTTCCTCTTTGCGTGCAGTCTCGATGACCTTGAACGCAAAATTCATATGGCCACTTTCGTCGCGAAAGACCCAGTTCGTTCCCGATGCAAGGCCGTCGAGAAGTCCTTTCGAGCGAAGGAAGTAAACGTACGCAAAGGCCGCGAAGAAGAAGAGGCCCTCGACGCAAGTTGCAAAACAAATCAAATTCATCAAGAAACGGCGTCGGTCTTGAATCGTTTCAATTTTATTCATCTCGTTGATGGAATCCATCCACTTGAAGCAAAAGTCTGCCTTTCGTTTGAGCGACGGAATATTTTCGATCGCAGCAAACGCTCGCGCGCGTTCATCGTGGTCGGGGATGTAGGTGTCCAGCAGCGTGAGATAGAACTGAACATGCAGCGCTTCCTCATAAAGCTGCCGAGATAAGTAGAGTCGTGCTTCTGGTGCATTGATGTGTTTGTAAAGATTTAAGACAAGGTTATTGCCCACGATCGAATCGCCGGTGGCAAAAAATGCCACCAGTCGGCTGATCAGATGGCGCTCGGCCGGCGTAAGCTTGTTCGCAAGATCATTGGTGTCTTTTGAGAAGTCGACTTCGTCAACGGTCCATGTGTTCTTAATCGCATCTTTGTACATCTCGAAAAAAACCGGATACTTCATTGGTCGAAGAGTCAGATTGAATCCTGGTGATAATAACATTTTGCCCATCCTCCTGCGTGCAGGGTTTCCCTTTAACTCGAGGTGCGGACATATTGTCTGCACCTATCAGTACTATTAAAAAACTAACTGAAACTATTTAACAAAAAACTACGTGCAAGCTTCGCACGCCTCTGGATTTTCCAAAGAGCAGGCGATTGCTTCTGAATCGGAGTAAACTTTTTTACTAGCTGCGTCCGTGACCAATGCCGCTGGAACAGCTGTCTGCCCAGATCCAGGCGCAATCCCATGAGCGGTCGTTTGTGCGGCCGCTGTGCCGGTGCTACTAGCATCAAGCCCTGACGAGTTTGATGTTGGCGACGCTTGCGCGTTGTCAGAAGTGACGGTGACTTTCGCAATCGAAGTAGCCGGTCGGGAACGCAAATAGTAGGTCGTTTTAATGCCCTTTTTCCATGCATACATGTACATCGACGAAAGTTTCCCGATCGTTGGACTCTCCATAAATAAATTCAGTGAGGCGCTCTGGTCGATGAATGCGCCTCGCTCGGCACCCATCTCGATTAACGCTTTCATTGGAAGTTCCCATGCCGTTCGATAGATTTCGCGAACGTCTGCCGGAATATCCATGATTGATTGAATAGAGCCCTCGGACTTTTTGATCTCGTTGCGAATTCGATCATTCCAAAGATTTAGCGCCTTCAATTCGCCGATCAGGTACTTGTTCACCTGCAGGAACTCACCAGATAACGTTTCACGCTTGAACAGATTTGAAACCATCGGCTCGATAGATTCATAAGATCCGACAATGGAAGCAATGGTCGCTGTTGGCGCAATGGCAATCAGAAGCGAATTGCGAAGGCCATGCTTCACAATGCGCTCGCGAAGAGCATTCCAGCGTGCCGGGTCTGTTGGCTTGATGCCCCAAAGGTCGAACTGCAAGATGCCTTCGGCGGCGCGCGTGTCTTTAAACGCGGTGTGGGCGCCAAATCTCTCTGCAAGTTCGCAGCTTGTTTCCAGCGCATAGAAGTAAATCTCTTCTTGAATGCGCATTGAAAGTGACCGAGCGGCTTCCGAATCAAACGGCAATCTCAAACGGAAGAAAGCGTCTTGAAGTCCCATGACACCAAGGCCAACCGGTCGCCATTTCGCGTTCGAATCGCCTGCTGTTTTCGTGGGGTAGTAATTGATGTCGATCACGCGATCGAGAAATTTGACCGCCGTTCTAACAGTTTTCGTCAGTTTTTCGAAATCAAACGCGCCCTCTGTAATGTGCCGCCCAAGATTGACCGACCCGAGGTTACAAACGGCCGTTTCATTGTTCGAAGTTACTTCAAGAATCTCAGTGCAGAGATTCGACAAATGAATCACGTTTCCAGGAAGCTTAGTTTGATTTGATTTTGTGTTCGAAGCATCCTTGAACGTCATCCAGCCGTTGCCGGTTTGGGCTAAGGTTTTCATCATTCGGCCGTACAGATCGCGCGCTTTCACTTGGCGACTGAAAAGGCCTTTTTCCTCGGCCTCAAGGTAGGCCTTTTCGAACTCTTGTCCGAAGAGATCTGTGAAATGCGGCACTAGCTTGGGATCAAAGAGCGACCACATCTGATCGGATTCAACCCGCGCCATGAATAAATCTGGAACCCAGTTTGCCAAGTTCAAATTGTGCGTTCTTTTCGCCTCGTCACCTGTGTTATCACGCAATTCAAGGAATTCTTCGATGTCTGCGTGCCAGCTCTCAAGGTAAACGCAGCAAGCGCCCTTTCGCTTTCCGCCTTGATTAACTGCAGCGACCGACGAATCGAGTGTTTTTAACCAGGGAACGATCCCGTTAGAGTGGCCGTTTGTGCCTTTGATCAGCGAGCCACGCGATCTTACCCGGTGATACGCAACACCGATTCCGCCAGCAAACTTGGAAAGCAAAGCGATATCCGTGTATTTCGCATAGATTGAATTCAGGTCATCTTGGGGCGAATCCAAAAGATAACAGCTCGACATTTGAGGGCGCAGAGTTCCCGAATTGAAAAGTGTTGGGGTGGAAGGCATGTAATCGAGCCGCGATATGAGTTCGTAGAGTTCGACAGCCTCCTCGGCAGAATTGGAAAGGCCGCACGCGACACGCATAAAGAAGTACTGAGGTGTTTCAAAGACAGCGCGGCTCTTTGGATCTTTCAAGAGGTAGCGATCGTAAATTGTGCGTAAACCAAAATACTCGAACAGAGTGTTTCGCGCTGGATTGATGGCGGCTTCCAGCTTTTCGCGGTTTCTAACTACAAACTCCTGTACGTTTTTGGCAACGATCCCTTTGGAGTGCCCAAACTCGATCGATTCCATGAAGTTGCGAACGCCAAGTGAAACGACCTCTTCATCAATGTAAGTCGACAAAAGACGCGCGGCGAGGAGCGAGTACTGGGGTTCTTCGCCAATTAGCAGAGACGCCGTTTGTACACAGAGGTCATCAAGCTCTTTTGTTGTGGCACCATCATATAAACCTGAAATCGCACGAATCGCCACACGATGTGGGTCGATCTCGTTTAAGCCACCGCACAGGCGAGTTACGCGGTCGACGATCTTCAACACGTTGACTGGCTCAAGGCGGCCATCGCGTTTCTTAACCCGCATCGAGTGAGTCGCGGTCATTCCGACGTTCAATGGTGGCGTACGTACAGTGCTGTTTGCTGCTGTCGTAGCGGTGTTTCCTGATGTTTTTTCGGCAGCGTTGTTAGATGTCGTAACTTCCATGTTGGCGAGCTCCTGATTTCTTGAATGATGGACTTATGATCGCTTGGAGAACAGCAATGGTTCCGGATTGGAACCAAGATCCCCCTCTGGTCGACGCTAATCGTGGGTGTTTTTTTCTGTCAAAGAGGATTTAAGACAAACAAGGCTAGCGAATTTCGAAATTCATAGACGTTAAAAACCGGGCAAACGGCAAACGGCTTTAGCCCTGCCAAATTCCTTGAATTTGTGGCTTTTCGCGTAGTTTCCTGCTTGGTTTTTTGGCGATTATGCAGCTGCGTCAGTGTCGATCGGCTGACACCCTTGGTGTCAAACATTTGCCTCGCAATTCAGCAGTCAAACCTCTGACATCGGTCGAAAACCACTCGACAATGCCTAATTTTAGGGCTTTTCCCGCTTTTCCCACAACCACCCTTGTGAAATGAAGAATCCGATGATCGCCAATCCGACTCCTCCCATTGCAGCCAAGACGAGGGGGTATCCATATTCATTTTCCAGTTCCGGCATGAAGCGAAAGTTCATTCCGTAAACCCCGGCGATAAAATTAAGGGGAAGGAAAACAGTGGAGATCATTGTCAGTGTCTTCATGATCGCGTTCATCTTTTGATTGGTTAGCGAGTGCCAGGTATCGACCAAAACCGCTATCATTTCCATCGACAATGAAAGCGAGTCGGTGACTTGGGTAATGTGTTGAGAAAGGTCTCTCAAGTAAAGCTTCGTATTCTCTTGAAAAACCGATTCCTCGACTTGAACCTTGCTCAGCAAATCTCGGACCGGGTAAATGGTTTTTCGCAACCAAAGTATCTCGCGTTTGATTTGATAAATCCGGGTCAGGTGAGAGTCTCGAGGGCCTTTAGAAGATGGCGATCGCATCTCATCCTCGAGCACCTCAATTTGTTCAGCTAGATGATCAACGACTTGAAGGTAACCATCTACGACGGCATCAAGAAGTGTGTAGAGCAAGTGGTCGGCACCGCGACTTCTTACTTTTCCAGTTTTGGTTCGAATCCGGTCGCGAATCCGACCAAAGGTGTCGCCGGGCTTCTCCTGAAAAGTACAAAGAGTTCGACCTTTGAGAACAAGGCTTACGTGCTCCGAAATTAAAGTTCGAGGGGCGGTCGGGCGCGCGGGATCTTCGGGGGCAAGGTAGATCATTTTTAGAGCGAAGAAGAAATACCCGGGATAAGATTCAAACTGCGGGCGCAGGTGGCAGTTCACAAGGTCTTCTGACGTGAGTGCATGTAAACCCAGAAGGTTTCCGACCTGCGACACGAGTGAGACGTCGTGAACACCTTCGACGTCCACCCAGACGACCGAACTTTCGCGCTCTTCGAGAATCCCAGGCAGCTGATCGAGCCCCAAATGAATCCATTCGGTCACCGAATGTTCGGAAAAACGGGCAGCTGTAATAAAAGGAATAAAGCTTGGCTTGGCCCCCACATGAATCGGTGTTCCGGGGGGAGTGCCGAGCTTTTCTGGATTGATTCGTTCGAAAATTCGCCAAGGCCTGGTCGCTTTGTTGACCGACTTCAAAGTTGCCAATCGAATTTTCGACCTAGAGTTGGATGACTTTCCCATATTGAGATTGTGACACCGACCAAGAACCGAAGGCACCAGAAATATATCTTAAAACTGGCTGTCTCGAATCGAGAACGCCCTTCAGTCGATGGGATGTATACGCCGATAGGACTCTTATGGGTGCACCCGGGCTAAAATCGAATACTGATCCTGCAGAGGACCCTCTGTTATACGGCGACGGCCGCAAGTGGGGCGAGTTGATCAGAGAGTCCCGCGAGCGTCTGACCAAATTTGCTATGGCCGGGAAGCTCTTTGCGCTGGTTGATCCATTTTTCGAAAATTTCGCCTTCGAACCAAATCGAAAACTTGAAATCCGCGACACCGATCCACAGTTTTTCGAGATCATTGCGTGGGATCGGGTTACTTACGAGCCGCCCAAATTGGTTCAAGTTCCCCTTGAGGGATTGTCGATTTTGTTAGACGGCTTATCAACCGAGCGTTGGGGCGTGTTCGTGGTTTCTCGGTTTTCCCTCAATGAATTAGCGGATCACCTGCAGCGCTTTGTCATCGCAAAAGGACCGGATCAAAACCCTTACTTCCTACGATTTCACGATGCGTCGGTTCTCGGCGTTCTGCTTGAAACTTGGAATGCTGATGCAAAGGCGAAGTTCTTTGGTCCGATCGACATGTTTGGCCTTCCAGACCTTCAGGACATGAGCATTCAATTGGTCGAATCGCCAGTTGGTTCAAGATCAAGAAAATCAGTTCGTCCTGAGGCGTGTCTTTTGGATCTAGGCAATCGCCAACTTGAGCAATGTGGTCAAGCGATTGAACGAGATTTGATTAAGGTCATTTACTGGCACCTGAGAAACTACCACGCAAAAGTTGTTCAGCACGTCGACAGGGATCTTTTGCAGCATAGAATTGCGGTTTCTATCACCCGAGGTCGCGGCTATGGCTTGCAAACAATTTCCGACCTGGCTGGATTTGCAGCGTTGATGTTTGAGCTTGCACCTAATTTTGACGAGCATCCGGCTTTTAAAAAGATTCTCTGCGATCAACAGATCCTGCCAGAACTGAAACTGCGCCGCTTATCGCAGACGATTTCTGAAAAAGACTGGCGGGAGGCGATGAGTCGTTATGACCGTGGATTCTGGCGTGCGCCCCATCTGGTAAAGAAGCCGTAGTTTTAATTCATAAATTTTAAAAGTTCCGGCCAAATCTCTTTTCGAGTCCGGCTCGAGAGCACGGCTCCAATGTGTCCGCCCTTTGCTTCGAAAAAACGATGCTCGCAGGCGGGATGAGAGTTTTTAATGCCCCGAGCTGATTCGATGGGAACGATATGGTCGTCCATTGCGGCCAAAGAAAAAATCGGAAGCTTCAAAGTGGATGTTCTCATCATCGAATTTTCTCGGTAAATTGGAATCAAGAGGTCTTGAAAAATTTGACGTGGGAACGATACCGAATCGTTGGACCAAATCTCCATCTGTAGCCATGATTCGCGAAACTCTTTTTCACTCAATCGCGATAAGAATTGAATCCAGCGCCGTGGTGTCAGAGTCGGACGTTGCAATTGGAAGCTTGCCTGTAGCGCTGACCACGGAATGAAGTCGACGCTCTTAGCAAAAAGATGGGGATCCCAGTTGGGCGTTTGAAACCACGTCGTCAATAGCGCGTCGCTTTTTTCCGTATCGATCGGAGTCGTGAGAAGGACAAGTTTGTCGAAGGCTTTCGGCGCCTGTTCGGCAAACAGCAGAGCCAAATTTCCACCGAGGCAGTGGCCAAGAAGCGTTCGCGGTTGCCGCACCTGATCGTTGGTCGCGCTAAATGCATCGAGAATTTTTAGCGCACGAGGGAGTCGCTCTTGAAGCAGCGAATTGAGGCCTAGTTCTTGCTCTCGACGGGTGGGACTTCCCCAGTCAAAAAGTGCGACTTCAAAACCTGACTTCACCAAATACTGGATCAAACTTCTGCCGCGACCGAGATCCAAAATATAAGGTCGATTGATCAGTGAGGGAAAAATAACGACTTGTCCCCGGGGAGGTGTTTCCCAGCTGTCATAAAGCTTAAGCTTCAGCGAGCCTTCGCGGTAGATGACTTTGTGTGGCGTCGCTTCGAGAAGAAGTAAGCGATGACTTCCCTTGGTTCCAGAGCGTTTAGAGAACGCCTTTTCTGCGGCCTCTAATAGGCGCACCGAACTGGAATCACGAAACGGCGACTCTTGGGTTTCATTTTTAATTTTGTTTTTAAAGTGGTTTTTTAACTGCCGCGAAAAAACGCGATTGTTCGCTAGCATATTAATGCCCGAGGCTGCGACAGCCAGAAGCTCGGGGTTTCTTGCGATTCGATCGAAAGATTTGTCGAGGCGAATCAGCCATTGATTGAGAGCGCTGTTGTTGTTCACGGTGGAAGAATAACCTCAGATTTAGCTAGGGGGCCAGTCAGATCTTCAACTCTATTTAGAGTGTGTGCTCTAAAGATCGGAAAGATGGGCCTGAAATAGTCTTCTCTTTGCGTTCTTTCGTAGTGAGGCGGAGGATTTTCGAAACGCTTCCAAATTAAACATTTTAAAAAGGCAGGAACATATGGCGATCACAGACACAGTGAAAGAAAAAGCGGCGCGCGGAACTTTCTTTGATTTCGGCGGTTATGATTTCAAAGGATTTGAAGCAGCGACTCAGACTTGGAAAGACCTGGTTGGCCAGCAGATTCGTGCAACGCAAACAATCACAGAACAGACCATGGTTCTTACGAAAAAAGCAGCTGATTACTGGGCGGTTCAAACTACTGAAGCGATGAAGCTTCAGCAGGAAGCACTGAAGTTCACTTTTGGCATGGCGGACGATATGCGAAAGACCGCTTTTGAAACAGCTGAACGCGCAATGAAGTAGTTTTCTGGCACCCCGATCTCGTGCTGAGGCGGGGTGTTTCTCTTTCTGAGACGGTTACATTAAATCTCTGTAATACGACTGAAGTCTAGGTCTAGTGCCTCCGATAAGTTGAGTGATGGCATACGATATCCCGGATTGGTCAGTTGAAGTCGCACAAAATATCATGGCGAAGGTCAAGCTGAAGGACGTTGAGACTTTTGACCATTGCGTTCGCGTTTCGAGAATGGCGAAACTTCTTTCAAGGGCCGTCGGCTTAAACGAATTTGATGCCCGAATTGTTGAATACGCTGGTCTCTTTCACGATATCGGCAAAGTCGGTGTTCCAGACGAAATCCTTCTGAAACCAGCAAAGTTGACCGACGAAGAATATCAAATCATGAAATCTCATCCCGTACTTTCTGTGAAAATCCTAGAGCCAGTGTCTCATCTCGAGTTCTTCGGGAAAACGCTACCTGGCGTTCGTTATCATCATGAGCGCTTCGATGGGCGAGGATATCCAGATGGCGTGAAAGGCGAGGATATTCCGTTGGCGAGCCGAATAATTCTCGTGGTCGATACTTTTGATGCGATGACTTGGAGTCGACCTTACCGCCGAGGACTGTCAGCCGAGGTCGCCTACAAAGAACTTGTGGACTTCGCTGGAAGGCAATTCGATCCGAAGCTCGTGGAAATCTTTAAGTCGGTTCATCCCCGCTGGTCGATGCGTGATTTAAAAGTTTTCTCTGAGGTCAATAACGGGGTCCTTTCGAAACTGAATCCTAGCCCAGTTGTCCACTCGACCGAGGCTGCGTCCTAAGGCGGCGTTCCTAAGCAAGGGCCGCCTTATGAACCGGAGAGATCGCTGCTACGGAGTAGCAGTTACGGTGTGACGATGTACTCAGTACCTGATTGAAGGCTCTCGTCGCCATCAACAATCGCTTTGATCCATTCCGCGGTAGCGCTTGGCGCCTCGTCCGGTAGCGCGTGAACGACGCCATTGAATTCAGCAAGGCTTCGACGTTCAGCGGCTGGAATCATGGACCAGGCCTTCAGTTGATCAACCTTTAATTTCGCTTCCTCAGATCCCGAGACCACCATGTGGACGTTCTTTAACGACTTCACTTCGTTGCGGAGATCATAGTCACGAGCCGCACGAACCAGGTGAAATACTGATTTCTTGTAAACGGCTGCATCAATCCCGGGTGGAGTGCGTTGAACTCGAAGGTTCAAGTAATTTTCGTAGAAGAGATTATAGAAGGAGTCATACCAATAATCAGTCGTTGTGCAAAGCCATGGATTCAGCCAACCGTATGTTAAGCACGGCGCATTTTCCCAGAAGCGAACCGTGTCCAGATAGCTCCGCAGCGATTGTCCCGCAGAGTCGTAGCGATCCAACGGAATCACGAGGGGAGAAAGCAAAACCAAATCCTTCACGCTCTTAGGATTGAGCTTTGCAAACGTAGTAGCAACAGCGCCACCATACGAAAGACCGACAATTGTGACTTTTGATTTCACGCCGTGATGTTTTATTACTTGAGAAACATCGTCAGCGAGAGTTTCAAGTTCAAGGCCATCTTTGAAAAATGCGGGCGACTCATTTTGCTTTAGCAAAAGTAAGCTTTCAGGCTGTGCCGCAAAACTGAGTCGAATGACCGTAACACCAGATTTGGCTAACTGTTCTGACATCGGATTCCACCGATTAATGTCATAAATGAGACCGTTGAGAAGAACGACAATCGGAGCCTTCGCAACATTCGACTTTGCGATCTCGGTGTAAACCGTGCGAGTGACGTTTCCGTCTCCGTCTTTCACGATGATTGCGCTGGGCTTAAAGAGTGGCGGAGTAGTTCGACCCGTTGATTGAGCCTCTGCGCGGCTGCTGTGCAGAGCGGAAGCGGCTACAAATGCGCTTGCTGCCAAAGCTACAGTCAAAGACATAGCGACAAGAAGCTTATTCAGCCGGCTGCTGCGAACGTCACTGACAATGTCACTGAGAATGGTATTCATATCTGCCTCGTTTGAATTTTCGGTGCTTGTTCTCGTACCTTGGACTTGGCGCCGTTCAAACACGCGAAAGCGCGAGGCGCAAACGAAAACACCTAAGCTACTCTATTTAGAGTAGATACTCTATCTAGCTCTTATGGCGCTGCATTTTGGTCAGCAGATTCCGGGTTTCTGCTTCCGACAGTGCAGATTTGATGTTGCGAAGATCAGACACGTAATCGGCCTTGCGAAGGCCAACGAGGACCGAGTGAATTTGAGGAAGGCCAACATAGGCACTCACAACTCGGGCAGAGAGTGATTTCTCGGCATGGATCTGAAGCTTGGGCTCGATTAAATCGATGTTCTCCACTAAGAGGCGCGCACGAGAATTTGCAAGACATTCGAGATCGGCAGTCACTAGATCAAGAAACTTAGCGATCGCAGTTTCATATTGAACTCTCCATCCCTGAGCCTCAGCGGGGACGCGTCCGAGCGCGAGACGAATGGAAGGGTAGATGCGAGTCAATGCAAAGTCTCTCCACGAAAGGACGTCGCTCAATTCGCCTAACGGTTCGCGAAGCTCATGCGCCCACCTAAGACCTTGCGGGGCATCTTTGGGCTTAAATGGGTGATCGCGTTCGAGTTCGATGGCGCGACCGAGAGCGGCGTGCAGTTCACCCTTGATAAACACAGGATCATGTTCGCGGAATGGCCCCAAGCGCACAACTCGCCCTTCGCGAAGACTATTCAGTGGTCGATTCGTCAACACACCCAATTCTAATTTTTTAGCAACATCGAGCAGAATTTCGCCTTCTTGTTGCGGAAACAGAGCTGGGTTTGCTTCAAAAAGATTGAACGGAAACTGCACGACAGCGAAGTGATGTTCATCGCCTCCAGCTGCTAGCTTGGCAGTCTCAAAAAGCTTTTTCAATGGAACATGGGTGGATTGATTTTCTGGCTCCGGAAAGCCGTTGCTGGACACCCCGTAGTACTTGATGCGGCCGCGCGCGACTTCGCTTTCCAGATGCTTAAAGGCAGCTTGCATGCGGCTTAGAAAAAGTTTTCGCTCTTCAATGTTGCGGCGAGAAGCTTTGAAGAAAACTTCGGGATTGTGAATCAATAGAACGTCGATGGTATCGACCTTCAGTCTTTCCAGTGACTGAGTGATCGAATAGGTCAGAAAATCCGGTGAAATAGAGTGCCAAATATCGTTTGGAAGTTCGATAACGTCATTCCAAAGTTCGCCGCGATCTTTCATCTTTTTTGCTTCGGCATGGATCGCGCCTTGGATGAAGCCTGCTTTTGTCACAATGACAAGTTCGTCGCGCTTGACGCTTCCCTCATTGATCATATCGAGAAGTGTTTGCCCGATCATTCGTTCACTCGAGCCATCGGTGTAGTTGAAACTCGTGTCGATAAGATTCACGCCCGACAAAATAGCGGTTTTCAGAGACTCGCGGTGATCCGGGTCGTGTTCGTGAACGCGGTATCCGCCAAAGCCGATTCTTGAAACTAAGAAACCTGTTCTACCTAGTTTCGCAGGAGGAAGTGAGAAGTGAGGTTGAGTCGTACTTTTCAGTTTCTCAAAAAAGCGTTTTGTACCAGCGACCGTAGCGGAGGAAAGGGAGGAGTTCGACATCACTTTCAATTTTGACCGTAATTCAGCTAGAAATCACCAAGATTGCCGCGAGAGTCCGGTTTAGGTTTTAAAGGCGAGCGCGTCCTTTCACTAGCTCGTGAACCACTGTGGGATCTGCAAGCGTCGAGGTATCGCCAAGGTTGGTCACTAAAATCTGATCTCGGCTTTGATCCAGTTCGGGGCTGGTGTTGATCCCATGCGTCTCGTCCGCAACGGCTTCAGCAATTTTCCTTAGGATTCGACGCATGATTTTTCCAGAGCGTGTCTTTGGAAGTCCTGGCGCCCACTGAATAACATCCGGTGTTGCGATCGGAGAAAGATGTGTACGAACGTAAACAATCAGTTCCTTTTTAAGCGCATCGCTTTCTCGTATTCCGGCGTTCAACGTAACGTAGCAGTAAATTCCTTGTCCCTTGATGTCGTGAGGGAAGCCAACCACAGCCGCCTCAGCAACGCTATTGTGGGCGACGAGTGCGCTTTCAATTTCAGCGGTTCCCAACCTGTGGCCAGCGACATTCAAAACGTCATCGACCCGACCGGTGATCCAGTGATCGCCGTCGGCATCGCGCCGACAGCCGTCGCCAGTGAAGTAAGTCCCTGGGTACGTCGAAAAATAGGTTTCCTCAAATCTTCGATGATCGCCAAAGACGGTTCGCATCTGTCCAGGCCACGAGTTTAAAAGCACAAGATTTCCCTCGCTTGCTCCTTGCTTTTCTGTCCCTTTTTCGTCGACCAGGCGAGTGTGGATCCCAGGCAGCGGTCTGGTGGCAGATCCTGGCTTAAGCTGTGTAGCTCCGGCGATCGGTGAAATTAAAATTCCGCCGGTTTCTGTTTGCCACCAAGTGTCGACTATCGGGCACCGACTTTCACCGACAACGTTGTAGTACCACATCCATGCTTCTGGATTTATAGGTTCGCCGACGCTTCCAAGAAGTCGAAGTGTTGCGCGAGAATGTTTTTTAACTGGTGCGTCTCCCTCTCTCATAAGGGCGCGAATTGCGGTTGGGGCCGTGTAAAGAATTGTGACCTTGTGTTTCTCAACCACGGACCAAAACCGAGAAAAGTCAGGGAAATTTGGCACCCCCTCGAACATCACTGTCGTAGCACCATTTGCAAGCGGTCCGTAGAGCAAATAACTATGCCCCGTGATCCATCCTACGTCGGCTGTGCACCAAAAAATATCTGACTCTTGAAGACCGAAAACCAACTCGTGAGTGAAGGAAGCCCAGGCGAGATATCCAGCTGTCGTGTGCAGAACGCCTTTGGGTTTATTTGTCGATCCAGAGGTATAAAGCAGGAACATCGGATCCTCTGCGTCCATTTCTTGGGGCGGGCAATCGGACGGAAGATCTTTTGCGACTTCATGGTACCAGAGATCGCGCTTTAAATTCATCTCTACGTTTGTACCGGTGCGCCTTACGACGAGAACTTTTTTGATTTCTTTGGCACCGGCTTGTTTCGACAATAGGTCGATGGCGAGATCGACGTTGTGTTTCAGCGGAATATGTTTGCCGCCGCGGATGCCCTCGTCGGCTGTGATAATAAACCGGCTGTGACCATCGAAGCACCGATCCGCTATCGAATCAGGGCTAAAGCCGCCGAAGACGACCGAGTGAATGGCACCAATTCTTGTGCAAGCGAGCATTGCAAATGCTGCCTCGGGTATCATCGGCATGTAGATAGTTACGACGTCGCCTTTGCTCACGCCCATTTTTTTCAGAGTATTTGCAAAACGCCCAACTTCTTTGGCTAGCTCGCGGTAGGTAAAGCTTTTCGCTTTTTCAGAAACAGAGTCCGGCTCCCAAATCAACGCCACCTTGTCTCGACGGGGGCCTGCTAAGTGCCGATCTATACAATTTAAACTTATGTTTAGTTTCCCGCCTTCGTACCAACGCACTGAGACGGGCTTTTCAAAAGAATTACGGCCAATGTTGTCCCATTTTTTAAACCACGAAAGTCGATCACCAATTAGCGACCAATAGGCGTTGGGATCTTTTTCGGCGAGTCGATAAAGATTCTCTATTTCAGAAACTCGAATGGGATCTAGATGGGTTGAATTCATAGCATTTAGCCAAGCGCATCTGGCTAAACAGGGACAAGGAGTGGTGCATCAAACCTGGTATTCGATCTTATTGTTCTATTGTGACTATCGTGCCGGGTTATTCAAGCGTCACTATCGTGCCGGGTTATTCAAGCGTCACTATCGTGCCGCCGACAGCAATTCCGAAACCTTCGACTCCGACAAGGACGAGGTTTAATGCAAGTCCCGAATCATCATTTAAAATTGAGAGTGTTGCACCGGCGCCACTGGTAAGCGACCCGCGAATGTCGACGGTGAGATATTGACCTAGTAACCCTTGGGGCCCGCCATTTGGAACTGTGATTCCCGTTGATTCTCCGCGCACCACGACAGATGGTGCGAAAGCAATTCGCGGAAAAAGAACCGGAGTTCCGACCGTGACCTTGACGTTCAACACTTCCGTGTTTCCGTGAGGATCTTCGCATCGAATAGTTCCGTAACCGTTTAACTTCGAGCGGCCGATGAGAACTTGAATGTCAGTCCCTTTAACTTCAAACGAAAACGAGCAGGTCGATTCTCCAACGACCTGTGCATTCGCCGAACCTCCGGCAATGGTGAGAAGCGAGAACAGCAATGTCGTTATTAGCGCGGGAACAAATCTTAAGCCCATGATGCTTTACCCCGGTTTCTTGTGCGCCCGAGCTTTAGTCACTGTGCGTGCCGTAAGCAAGCCGCAGGCGGTGTGAGTTTAAGGGGGTGAAAGAATCGGCTCAAGAATGCCGTGTTTTTAGGCCAGGCTATACAATTCCGAGAGTTTAAGTTTCAAAACGGCATTCAAATTCGCGAGTTCGGCCTCGGATTGCGCACCGGTTTTCAAATTCTTTATTGAAACGGCCCCTTTTGCCAGTTCGTCTGTGCCCAAAATAATCGCCAGCTTGGCTCCGACTTTGTCGGCTCTTTTCAGGCGCTTAGTCATATTCCCTGAATAACCCAATTCGACTTTAAAGCCGGCCGATCGCAATTCTTCTGACAATGTCATTGCGCGCGCCTCCGCCTCGTCTCCAAGCGGCACAAGAGCAATCATGGGATTGGTGTCTGATAGTTCGGGTAGGAGCTCGGCCAAACGATCGACGCCAAACGCCCAGCCGACGCCTGCGGTTTGCGGTCCTCCAAGATCTTTAACCAAACCGTCATAACGCCCGCCAGCTAGAACCGCACTTTGGGAGCCAAGGGCGGTGGTTGTGAATTCAAAAACCGTATGGCAATAGTAATCAAGACCGCGGACGAGCCGCTCGTCGACGATCGAGGGAATTTCTAGCTTTTTAAGTCCGGCTTGGACCTCATTGAAAAACGCTTTTGCTGAATCTGTTAAGCAATCAGAAAGTTTCGGCGCACCTTCGACGATTTTCTGGTCGTCAGGACTTTTTGAATCCAGAACTCGAAGTGGGTTTTTAAGCAATCGGTCCTGGGAGTCCTTTGAAAGGTCGGCTTTAAACCCCTCCAAGTAGGTCGTTAAGACGGCTCGATATTTTGCCCGCGATTCTTGGTCGCCAAGGGTGTTGAGGTGAAGCGTGATCGTTCCCATGACGCCCAAATCTTTGAGGATTCGGTAAGCACAGGCGAGAACTTCAAGATCGGCTTGTGGCTTCTCAACTCCTAAGAGTTCAACCCCAAATTGATTGAATTGGCGATAGCGGCCTCTCTGTGGGCGCTCGCGGCGGAACATCGGGCCGCGGTAAAAAAGCTTCATAGGAACATTCTGGCTTAAGCCCTCGTTGATGAACGCCCGCGCGACTCCAGCTGTGCCCTCGGGCCGCAATACCAAATCTTCGCCGCCGGCGTCGGTAAACCGATACATTTCCTTTGTGACGATGTCGCTGGTATCGCCGAGCGTGCGTAAAAAAAGGCCCGTTGGTTCGAGAATCGGAGTTTGAATTTCTTGAAACCCATAAAGTCCCGCAATCACAGCGGAGCGATCCTCAATATGACGGAATTTATCGGAAATTTGAGGGAGAAGGTCCCGCGTACCTTTTACTGATTGAAGCATGTCGTAATACTAGCGAACTTGCCCCAGAGTGTTCAATTGAATTAGAAGTTTGTGAAGGCAATGACAAAACTATCGGTCAACATTAACAAACTGGCAACGCTGCGCAATTCGCGCGGTAAAAACAATCCCGATGTTGTTACCTGGGCAAGGGAAATTGAAACTCTCGGGGCGCACGGGATCACGGTGCACCCTCGGCCCGATGGACGACACATTCGATTCCAGGATGTTTACGATCTGAAACCGGTAGTCAGGGGTGAATTCAACATTGAAGGCTACCCAGATGCGGAATGGGTGCGAATGGTGTTGGAGATTAGTCCACACCAGGCGACTCTTGTTCCTGATCCACCTGAGGCGCTGACCTCCAATGCTGGCTTTGATGTCTCGAAATCAGCGGGCCTTTTAGAAAAAGTCGTTCATGAGCTAAAAAGCGGCGCTTCGGAAATACGCGTTTCTGTTTTTATTGATCCAAGAGTCTTTTCGACGTCTGACGCAAAGAAGTTAAAGTCCCTTGGCGCTGACAGAATCGAGCTTTACACCGAGCGATTTGCTGAGGATCCAAGCTGCATCGACGAGTATGTAGGAGCAGCGAGACTAGCTTTGGACGCGGGGTTAGGGCTGAACGCTGGCCATGATCTTACGAGCGAGAACCTTCCGATTCTAGTGTCGGCGATCCCGAGACTTGCCGAGGTCTCCATTGGCCACGCGCTGATTTGTGATGCACTGAGGTGGGGAATGGGTGAGACCATCGCAAAATATCTGAACGCGCTAAAGTAATTCTCACTTCTCTTTCATTACTGAACTCTCACTGCCGTTTAACGGCGGTTCCGAGGTAGGGTGATCTTACGCATGGTAAATGACTCACGTTTGGCAATTGAATCCAAAAGTTCTGCTGTTAGCAGCCTTCTCGATTGGGTTCGCTCGGAAGCAGGCAAAGCTCTGCTTCGCAAATCTCGAGGGATCGAAGCAGTATGGCTTCAGGTTGTGGGATTGAAGTCCGATGACTCCTTAAACTCGCAATTGATCGGGCGACTGGGCGATCTCGGATTTCATGCCGCGGAACCAATTGCCATTCTCGGCCATGCGCCTCTCGGAGAACCGCTGTTTGTCGAAATTCGCGAGACTGTGTTGGCGCTTCGTTCCGAGGAAGCGTCTTGCGTTTTGGTGCGAGCGTTAGCTGGGGAGAAGGACCGATGAGTTTAATCCTTGTCGGTTCACCAAATTCGGGAAAAACCACTTTGTTTAACCGGCTTACAGGTCTGTCGGCAAAAACCGTCAACTATCCAGGATCGACGGTAGATTTACACAAAGGGCGCCTTATTGGTCATCCATCAGTCACCGTGGTTGATAGCCCAGGTGTTTATTCTCTTGTGCCACGTTCTCCCGACGAGGCGGTGACAATGCGCGCGCTTTGTGAGAACAACGAAATCATTGTCGCTGTGATTGATGCCACACAGCTTTCGCGACAGCTTGCGCTGGCGCAACAGTTAAAAAAATTTGGCGATTGGCGCCGCGTTCCCGTGCTTGTCGCACTCACCATGACCGATATTCTCCGAAAATCTGGTGAGTCGGTCGATCTAGACCGTTTATCGGCCGAGCTCGGTTTGCAAGTGGTCGCAGTCCCCTGGGATGAAAGGTCAGGGTCAGAACAGATGCTGGTCGCGGCAATCCTCGCTGCCCGCGGAAAATCGAGGCCCGAAGAGGTTTCCACGGATGAAATGACGGAAAAATCGACGGATAAATCGAAGGATACAGCGGCGATACCGACATTTGACATCGTAAAGGATCTGCGCGAATCCCAACGGCTAAAAAATCTCGTCGTCATTGGGAAGAAAAACCTCCTCGCAGACGTTCGGCAAAGGACAAAACGCGTTGACCGATGGGTGCTCCATCCGCTTTGGGGGCCGATTTTGTTCGGGCTCGTCATGGCGACGATCTTCACGTTGGTTTTTTGGATTGCGGCCCCTTTCATGGAACTATTTGAAACTGCGTTTCGATGGCCTCAAGAATTGATTCTAAGTTGGTCTTGGGTGAATCCGGAAAGTATCGCGGCGAGACTTTTTACAGATGGAATTCTCACTGGCGCCGGCGCGGTCGCTGTGTTCGTGCCGCAAATTTTTATTCTTTTTTTGGGACTTATTGTTTTGGAAGACAGCGGTTACTTGGCTCGGGCGGCCGCGATCGTTGATCAGCCTTTGAAGAAAGTCGGTCTTGGCGGAAGGTCATTTGTTCCGCTTCTTTCGGGTTTCGCTTGCGCAGTTCCGGCAATGCTTGCTACACGAACTATCAATTCTCGGGCGGAACGTCTCGTCGCACTTTTTGTGATTCCGTTAATGAGTTGCTCCGCTCGGCTTCCAGTTTACGCTCTTTTGTTGGCTTTTCTATTCACGGGCGACCCATGGACTGCGGGCCTGGTATTGACCTGTCTCTACCTATCAAGTGTTGTTTTTGGAGTGATCGCCGCAGGAGTACTTTCGTGGCTTATCCGGCGGAGCGGCGGGGAGTTGGCGAAAGAAAAATCATTTTTGTTGCTAGAGCTTCCGCTTTACCGAAGGCCTCGACTTAAAATGGTATTTCACCAGGCATGGTTGCGAACCAGTTCTTATGTGAAGCGCACGGGGCCAGTGATCCTTCTGCTGTCAGTTTTAATTTGGGCGGGAACTACCTTTCCGCATTACCAGACTCAAGATCCCGTGGATCGCCTTGAGTACAGTTATGCCGGAAAGCTAGGCAAATACATGACGCCGGTTTTTGAGCCAATGGGAGGCGACTGGCGAACCGGTTTGGGGCTGATTTCTGCATTTGCTGCTAGGGAAGTTTTCGTTGCAACTATGGCGGTGATTTTTCACGTCACAGACGAAGATGAATCGCGTATGCAAGACGGTCTTTTAAACGAAATGCGAAATGCGAAAAATCGTCATGGTCAGCCACTTTTTACAACTGCTTCAGTTGCTGGATTATTCGTCTTCTTTGTGATCGCACTTCAATGCCTGTCGACATTTGCTGTGGCCGTGAAGGAATCAAACTCTTTAAGATTTGCTATACGCCAGTTAGTCGTTATGAACGTCGCAGCTTATGCTCTCGCCGTTGTCGTCGTGCAGGTCATGAAGGCGATTGGGATTTCTTAACGGAATTTCTCATTGGAATTTCCCAGTGGAATCTCCCAGCGGAAATTCTTAACTGAATCCTGACATAGAATTCGATCGGGGCACTGGTAGTTTCCCCACCATGAACGACAGACTGAAATCTGGGCGAAACCGTGGCGACCGTTTGTTCGGTTTTCTGTTGCGGTTGTCGGCGTGGGTCACGATTGGGCTCTTCGCGGGGATGTTGATTTTTATTACCCGGCTTTCCTGGGAGGCAATCAGCACCATTGGACCGCGATTTTGGTCAGAAACAGACTGGAATCCGCCGATGGAGATCTTTGGTGCGGCACCATTCATTGCGGGCACTCTTGCATCTAGTGCAATCGCTGTTTTGATTTCAGCGCCAGTTTCCATCGGCACGGCAGTTTTCTTGCGTGAAATCGCGCCACGAAAAGTTGCAAAGGTCGTCGCTTTTTTGGTCGAACTGCTGGCCGCGATTCCGTCTGTTGTCTACGGGCTCTGGGGCGTTTTTGTTCTGGCCCCTATCATGCGAGATGATGTGCAGCCCTTTTTGGCAAAATGGATTGGGCCAGATACATACTTCGCGTCAGCTTGCGCCCATTTGGCAACGGCCGTTCTTTATCCGTTTTTTTTGGTTGGTGATCTTTTCGGATTTACGACGGTTACTTTTGTTGCGCTTTCCGAAAAAATGATGACGATCTTTCACGGACTGTTTGATGGCCCGCCGCTTGGTTTGGGGCTTTTAACTTCTGGAGTCGTCCTGGCGATCATGATCACTCCGACCATTACCGCACTTTCCCGTGAGGTTCTTTTAACTGTGCACGACAGTGTTCGCGAAGGGGCCCTTGGGTTGGGTGCGACTCGGTGGGAAATGATCCGCGTGGCGTTGTTAAGAACAGCTCGCGCGGGATTGATCGGTGCGGTTATTTTAGGTCTTGGTCGGGCCATAGGGGAAACGATGGCTGTGACAATGGTCATCGGCAATCGAAATGTCATCCCGACGTCCTTGTTTGAACCGGCGCAAACCATGGCGTCTGTGATCGCCAACGAATACAACGAAGCAGATGGGCTTCACTTAAGTAGTCTCGCGTTTGTCGGACTTTCGTTATTTCTAATTTCTCTGATAATTAATTTTGGCGCCCGTCTAATGGTTCGATACCTTGAAGGCGGAAAAAGTGTTTGAGCTATCTCTTCGTGATCGCAAACGACGTTTGTCGAACTATTTCTCGTTGGCAGCCATCTGCGCTTTAGCGTTCATGGCCATTGCGCCGTTGTTTTTTATTTTTTCGTATCTCCTCATCCGCGGCTGGAGTGGTCTAACGATCGGGTTCTTCACTGAAATACCGAAGCCGGTTGGCGAAGTAGGCGGCGGAATGGCGAATGCCATTTCAGGAAGTTTAGTTTTAATGGCGATTGCGTCGATGATCGGGGTCCCATTGGGACTGATCTGCGGAATGACGCTTTCAGAACTCAAAAAGACCTTCACCGCGCGAGTGCTCCGTGTATCAGTCGACCTTTTAACAAGCGTCCCCTCAATCGTTATCGGCCTTTTTGCCTACGCTCTCGTGGTTGTGCCGATGAAGGGGTACTCGGCCTGGGCGGGTGGTTTCGCTCTCTCGATTGTTATGGTACCTATTGTCGCGCGTTCGACGGAAGAGATCTTGAAGTTGGTCCCTCGTGCAGTTCATGAAGCGGGACTTGCGTTGGGAATTCCCCGTTGGAAGGTTTTGGTGCGACTCATTGTTCCAGGCGTGCGTTCTGGGATTGTTACAGGCGTGCTCTTGGCTTCGGCTCGCGTGTCTGGGGAAACTGCGCCACTTTTGTTCACTGCGTTTTCGAATTCTTATGGGTTCCGGGGTTTATCCAGTCCCACCGCAAGCCTTCCGGTTCAGATTTATACCTATGCGACAAGTCACGATGAAACTTGGCGACAGCTGGCTTGGACCGGCGCACTGGTTTTAGTTTTCGTCGTATTTTGCTTGAATCTTTTGACGCGATTTTTAGTTCGTAGGCAGTAGGGAGTTAGTATGGAACTGGCGACTAAAGTAGAAGTGCCATTAATGGCTCTCGAGACAGAGAAGCTCTCGGCATGGTTTGGCGATCACCATGTCGTTAAGGAAGTTTCTCTATCGGTAGTAAAAAATGATGTATTTAGTTTGATTGGGCCTAGCGGTTGCGGAAAATCAACCTTCATTCGTTGTCTCAATCGGCTTCATGAAGAGGGCGAGGGCGCTAAAGTAAGTGGCGATGTTTATATCGAGGGATTGGCGAAATCTGGCCGTCGCGAAAATATCTATGCGAACGGCGTCGACCCAGTTTCGGTGCGCCGGCGAATTGGGATGGTCTTTCAAAAGCCGAACCCGTTCCCAGGGCTCTCCATATTTGAAAACGTCGCCTCCGGCCTACGTTTGGCTCAAGTCGTCAGACGAAATGTGCTAGAAGAGGTGGTCGAATCGTCCTTGATCCAGGCGGCGCTTTGGGATGAAGTGAAAGACCAACTGAAGAAACCCGGAACCTCTCTTTCTGGCGGTCAGCAACAGCGCCTTTGTATTGCGCGAGCATTGGCCGTGCGGCCCCAAATCTTGCTAATGGACGAGCCGACGTCAGCACTGGATCCGATTTCGACGGCGAGAATTGAGGAGCTGGTAATGAGGCTACGAAACGACGTGACCGTCGTGATCGTGACACATAATATGCAGCAGGCGGCGAGGATTTCGAATCAGACGGCCTTTTTCTTGATGGGTGAACTCGTGGAGCTTGGGCCAACAAGCCGAATCTTCACAAAGCCTAAAGACATTCGGACCGAGCAGTACATCACGGGACGCTTCGGTTGAGGGGGACTATGCAGCGTCAATTTGAAACGGAATTGCGGGAACTAAAAAATCGTATTCTTGCTATGGGTGGCCTCGTCGAACAAGCCATCGAAAAATCGACGATGAATCTTGCGACCCGTGACCAGGAAATATTCCAACAGATCAAGGCCGTCGAACGCAGAATCAATGAAGAGAATATGGCTATTGACAGCATCTGCCTTGAAATTCTCGCGAGGCTATCTCCGGTCGCGGCTGATCTTCGACTTATCTTGGCAATTATCAAGATTAATACAGATCTCGAGCGAATGGGCGACCAAGCGATGAACATTGGCTACAACGTCAATCATTATCGAGAAGACGGCGAAGTAACAACTCAGTTGAATCTTCCAAGCATGGCGGGTCTTGTGAAAAACATGGTTCGAGAAGCGCTGGATGCATTCATGAAAGATGACGTACAGCTCGCGCAGAAGGTGTTGGAAAGCGACGATGCAGTGGACCAGTTCAAAAATAACGTGTTTCTAAAAATGGTCGAATACATGAAATTGCATCCACAAAATATCGAGCCCGCACTGGATATGATTTTGATTGCTCGCAATCTCGAGCGCATGGCCGACCACGCGACCAATATCGCTGAAGACGTGATCTTTGCGTGTACAGGGGAGGACGTTCGACATGGGGTCGGACGAGCCGCACGAGTTGAAAAGACATAGGGGAAGAAGCAATGGAACCGACGATCAACATGGAGGTAGTCGCGATGAATCTCAATACAAGTCAAAACATTTTGATTGTTGAAGACGAGGGTGATGTCAGGGATCTCATTGCCATTCATCTCAAGCGTGCGGGTCACAAAGTGACTGCGGTGAGTTCGGTTGAAGAGGCTCGCGGCGCATTTGCTGTTTCGCGCTCAGACGGGGCAACCAAATTTGATCTTGTTGTTTTGGATTGGATGCTACCTGGTGCAAGCGGGGTCGATTTTTGCCGCGAGCTTCGCCGCCAAGGAAACCGCGGGGAAGTTGCTGTTTTGATGTTAACGGCAAAGTCCGAGCCGCAAGATATAGTTGAGGGGTTAGACGCCGGTGCTGACGATTACTTACCGAAACCCTTTGAATCTTCTGTGCTGATTGCACGAGTTCGAGCGCTTTCCCGTCGACTTAAGTTCCCGGATTCGAGCGCCGCATTGACTACTCCAGTCGGTACGAAAACTGTTTTTGAAACCATTCGACTAGGTGATCTGTTGCTTTATCCCGAGACCTACGAAGTGAAATGTGGTCAGGAGCCTATTTTACTTACTCCCAGCGAATTCAAGCTCTTGATGGCTCTTGCGAAAAGTCAGGGGCGAGTTTTGACTAGAGATTCACTGATTTCTCAAGTTCAAGGCGACGGAGTAAGTGTGGTCGGAAGAACAGTCGACACCCATGTATTTGGTTTAAGAAAGAAACTGGGAGCCTGCGCCGATGTAATTGAAACGGTGCGCGGCGTTGGATATCGCGTTAAGCCCGAAATAGAGGCTTAATACCGTCTATCGTGAACCAAATCGATCGGGCTCTTCGGCGTTTACGTCGATCGACATTTCAGCTTCAAGCAAGCTTTGCCTATTTTCCGTGGCGAACGGCGGGCCGGACTTTTTTTCTGCAGAGTGCGGCGCTCCTTTTTGGGCTCGTTGGAATCGGCTACTCGGTTCGGCACGTAGCTCTCCGGTATTTAGCGCGAGATGGAATGACACAAAGCCCTTCCGTTCAGCATTTCGACGAAGCCATTGCGGTCCGATTACTCATTTTTCTTTCGCTCGGTCTTGGCTGGATTGCGATTCTTACTTACACCGGACTGCGTCCGATGGCGCGGATCATGCGTGCCACTAAGCGTAGGGAAACCTCGCGGCGTTTGCGGCCGGTCGATGAGGATTTAGATGAAGATCTTTATGTGGACGAGCCGAGTGAGTGGATTGAGCTAGAAAAATCTGTCTATCAGTTGGCAGAAAATGTCCATTCGCGGGAAGCGGATCTCACCCGCGAAAGAGAAGAACTTGTAACAATCTTGAGCTCTGTCAATGAAGCCATCGTAGCGATGGGCAGGGATACTGAACCGCTTTACTTCAACTCGAGATTTGCAGTCTTGTTTGGTTCGGGCAATACGGGCGGCGGGGCTCTTCCGCTTCGGGAACGATTCCGGGTGCCTGATCTTTTGTCGGCCTTTGAGCGAGTGCTGAAAGAGGGCACGACGCGAACATTTCGCGTTAAAATTAGAACCGAGTTACATGATGCCGAGCGAGACTTCTCGGTTGCCGTTTCACCACTTTTTTCGCGTGACGAGGAGCGAGTTCTTTACGGAGCTGTTGCGGTCTTTCATGACATCACCGAAATGAAGGCGACAGAACAGATTCGAATCGACTTTGTGGCCAACGCTTCTCACGAGTTAAAAACGCCTCTCACGTCGATCAAAGGCTATGTTGAAACAGCAAAGCAAGATCTCGAGGCGGGACGAACCGAGGACGCCTTGAGCTTCCTGTCGATTGCCGAGCGAAATGTTGGCCGCCTTATGGCGCTTGTGAACGATCTCTTAGATCTTTCGCAACTTGAATCAGGAGCTGAATTTAAGAAAGTCATTCTCAGTACGGCAGAAGTTACGGAGGCCGCGCTTCGATCGGCAATTGATCGTCGGTCCAAACGACATGCGATTATAGTCGAATGCAAGGTCGATAGGGTACTTGGAGATGCAAGGCGGATCGAGCAGGTGCTGATCAATTTGGTCGACAATGCGACGAAGTACTCACCAGATGGCACCGAAATTCGAATCGTCTGGGAAATGGGTACCGGCACAAATTTAGGTGAAACCGTTTTAAAAGTTAAAGACTCTGGACCTGGGGTTGCGGAAGATCACTTGCCGCGTCTTTTTGAGCGTTTCTATCGGGTTGATGCTGGGCGGGCTCGCGAGGTCGGCGGGACAGGGCTTGGTCTTGCAATTGTGAAACACATCGTGCTCAGCCATGGTGGATCCATTGCTGTTCGCTCAAAGCTCGGCGAGGGCGCAGAATTCTTATGCCGATTTCCTTCCCGCTAAATCTAAAGCGAGAGTTTACAGCTGATTGCTAGATGGTCGCTAAGTCTCGACCATGGCGGACCGCTTAAGGCGTTTGCTTCAGTCGTTTGAAAGCCCCGCAGATAAACGCGGTCCAAAGTTAGGAATGGATACGGTGACGGGAAGGTCTTTGCGTGAGACCCATGAACTTTTCTATAAGCCTCATAAAGTCCCAATCGCTCTTCAAAATGAGCGGTCACCATTCCCTGCCAATCGTTGAAATCACCAGCAAGGATCAGTCTTTCAATGCTGGGAACATGGTTTTGGATTCTTTCGACGATACGATTGCATTGATTGAGACGACCCTTTGCCGTCAAGTCTAAGTGAACACAGAGAAGGTGAACGGGCGAAGAGTTCCAACTGATAACCGCATGCAAAATTCCACGTCGTTCAAAACGGTTGTTAGAAATATCGATGTTCTCAAAAGTTTGAATAGGATATTTCGAAAGGATGGCATTCCCGTGATGTCCGTCTTGGTAGACCGCGTTTTTCCCGTAAGCAAAGTGGGGCCAAATATCGTCGGCTAAAAACTCGAGCTGATCTTTCGGCCACCCATTGATTTTCTTAAAATTACCAGCGTGCTCGGCTTGTACCTCTTGTAAAAATACGACGTCAGCATGAACGGCGCGAATATTCTCCCGCATGCTTTCAAGCACGAACCGTTGGGTCAGATCAAAACCTTTGTGAATGTTGTAGGTAAGGATATTGAGATTTGAGTTCATGGTTGCGAGCCTTTTCGTTATACCCAGTAGCGGATGAAGTAATTAAGTATTCTTCCTAAACGAGACCCGACGATCGTGCCGCGATTGAAAATCTCAATCGATTCACGAATGTCCAAAAGGTATTTTTCGGACAATTTGTCGACGGTGACGGGGTTGTCAATTCTGACATCCACCTCGAGATCGTGCAGAAAGCTTCGGCGGTTGAGATTTGTTGTTCCGATCAGCGCTTGATTATCAACTACCATACATTTCGCATGTAGAAACCTTGGCTGGTATTCAAATATCCTTACTCCGGATTTTAACAACGGACGATAATAGGCTCGAGCAATGAATGGCATAAACCAAACGTCGGATCTGCTTGGAACTAACACGCGCACATCGACTCCGCGCCGCGCGGCCTTTGTAAGCAACCTTTGAATATTGGATGGCGGAGCTAAATAGGCATTGGAAACCCAGATTCGATTTTCAGCGAAAGATAGGAGAGTCTGAAATTTCCCTCGCGAAATCCGCCGCAGGCGCATCGTGTAGTTAAGGCTCACGGCGCTTGCAAAATCTCCGGTTCTTCGGCGGAACGAAAATCGAATCTTAAATGGCCGGGTTTCGCCGACAGATTGCGACCGTTTCCAAGCGTGATCAAACGCGACCAAAAGTTCAGCGATACCTGGGCCTTCTAGGCGCACTGAGGTGTCACGCCATGCATCCGAGCCTTTGTAAGCTGAAAGGTGAGTGTCAGATACGTTTACTGACCCCACGAATGCTATTCGCCCATCTACGACGCTCACTTTGCGGTGATTTCGACGATTTAGGCGGCGAAGCACCAGCGATCGTTTTGGTTTTCGTTCTGGCACAATCAACCGCAAATCGATCATCATCCGGCGCCATAGCTGAGTGACCATAAGCGGGTGGTAAACGCGGACTTCAACACCACTTTTCTCTAACTCCACACCGCGTGTTTGCCACCAACCACTGGCACCAATACCGTCGACAAGAAGACGAACGCGGATTCCCCGGTTCGCGGCCGTTTGTAGCTCTTTTACGACCTCGCCTCCAATGAGGTCGTCGTCGAAAATATAGGTTTCGAAGTCGATTGTGCGTTCGGCGCGAGACCACTCTTCAAAAAGACATTGAAAGTATTCATCGCCGTCAAAAAGAAGTGTTTCGGACTTCCAGAGCATTCGACCTATTGACTACGGCTGCCAGCTTTTTCACTCAAGCGAGAAAGCCATTGTTGAACGTCGGCAGGTAGATTTGTCCCTGAAGAGCCAGTGTATCCGGTGACGACACTGTCAGAAAGTAACTGGTAACAAGAGCGAGCAGTTTCCGACTTCGGATAGGAATCGATGCAAAGTTCGTAATAACGCTCGTGGAGAGTCCAAAAATTTAGCTCGCGGGTGGCCTCGGCGGCACGGCCAGCCAATAGAAGTCCTTTGGCGCGATTCGCATCCGGTTTCTCAGATTGCGGATGGGCCGAGAGCCACTGGTGGAGTTCGGCCGAGGCACGCAGGTAAGAAATGTCTTGTGGTTCAGCAAGATCTTGACGTGCCTCCGCTTGGTTAATCAATTTTTCCGCAAGCAAAAGGCCCGAATCTTGGTTTTTAGATTTGGTTTGTTTAGTCCACTCAGCAATCGACTTCGTCCAAGACTTAGCTGCCGCTTTCAAGGAATCTGGCGCAGATTTGTTTTTTTGCACCGCTTTTGCGATCTTCAAAGATTCCTCAGGGCTTTGTTTATATCGGACGGCGATGGCGAGGGCGGACCTAGCTGCTCGCTCCCAGCTGAATGTGTCGCGTTTTGCGTATTCAGCATCGCTGACGCCGGACTGATAGGATTCTAGGGCGCGATCAAACTGTCTGGTCGCTGCATAGAAATCACCGCGGCCGAGCGCAGAGAGCGATGCGGGATCAAAACCAAGTTCAAGCTTTGGGAAATTTGGTCCACCGGCCGTCTGAGTGTGACACTGAATGCAGTAGCCGATCGACTCCCGAATTGTCAGACGTGCGTAGTCACGGTTCCCGGTCGCAAGCGAACTGACCGCGCGTGCAAGATCTTCATCCAGCATCCGTGCGATTGATTCGTAGGCAGGATCCGCGGCTGGCTTTTGCAGAGATCTTACTTGGTGAGAAAGCTTTTTCAAACGCGAGGTCGCATCCTTGATGGAAGCTTCGTTGGCTGGATTGTTGAATGCCTTCGTGTCAGAAACGAGCGGAAGAAGTTTATTCAGAGCAGACGAGAGCTCCTGCATTTTCGAGTTCCAGGCAGGACCTTTTTCCGAGGTTAAATTCACTACTTGCTGAGCCTGAGGCGGTTTTTCGCCCGATGAACAGGCATTGGCGATCAGTAGAATATTAAAACCCAAAATTACCGGAGTCACTTGCAGGGTCGTTTTCAATAAAGATCGTTTCATCATGGCGAGTTCCTTTGTTGAGATCACTCGCCCTTATTTTATAGCTGAATTAGAGAGCCTGTCACGCTGCCTTCGAGTCGGGCGGTTGGTCTTGCTTCACGATCGGGTCATGCATCGACTTTGTCGGGTCAAATCGCCACAGCTCTAAGATTCCGATGCGCTCAAGCTCTCGTACTTTTAAAACGATAAGAACATCTAGCTCGTCGTGCTCTGGCAGCGGAAAAGTCTTAAATTTTGAATCCTGTGGAACGCCAAGTTCCCTAAGCTTTGCGCTATGACCGCTTTCGGCAAGTACACTAAAAAGCCGGCTTCGGAGATCATTATTAAGTTCCGCAGAAAGCCGACGAAGCTCGACCGAGGTCCAGCTGGAGATGTGGTCGATCGTCAGCACCTTCGTTTTCACAATGGCGCCACATGCGGGGCTATCGGCCGATATGGAGTTGAACAGATGAAGCCGTCTTGTTTTGGAACAGGTTTCGAGAAGCGCAATCAATTGGAATATACCGTTCTGGCCGCGGAATCGGTGGAGAATCATTTTACACCTCGACTAAAGTCTTATCGGAAAATGAAACTTTCCACTTTAACGGTGTCTCTAAATGGGTCGAGGAAACAAAACGAGTTTCGGTTTGAGATGTTCTGGTACGCGAGCTTCGATAATTTCGCGAACGTCTTTACTCGAGTGCCTGGCTGAAACATGAATTAGAACGATTCGCTCCGCCTCTATCTTTGGAAGAGCTTCAAGGAACTCGTCAAAGTGTATGTGTCCCCATTCGCGCGCATTGGCGACCGACTTTTTCCCATCCCAGTAAGTGACCTCCATGCAAAGCACTTTGGACTTTCGTGCTTCTGCATGCTGGAGAAATTCAATTTTAGTGTCTCCGGTAAAAGAAACTAGATTGTCTTCCACTGTTTCTTCGAGCTCTTCTCCTTGACGGCGCAGTTCCGCAAGCCGCTGGGGGCTTGATTTCGCGAGCTCCTGGTACTGGCTCTTTAATTTTTTTCGCCGACGATAAACGGTATAACCCTGAGAAGGTATGCGGTGATAGGTCGGAAATGCTTTAGCGAAGTAGCCGGCTTTCAGTGGGATATCTTCACCGATCGCAACGTGGCGGAATTCAAACGAGTACTTGAATTCGTCGACCTCATGCCAGATGGCCATTAAGCGTGTCATCGGATCTATGGCGGGTTGGGGCATGTAGATAATCGGTTTGGGTCTCTGCTGCATCGATTTTTGTGAAATCAAATAGGGGAGTCCGCTCGCATGGTCCATGTGCGCATGAGTCAGAAGAACGGTATTGAAAGGCGTTTGGTACGGTAGCCCTTGCGCCACATCAAATAAAACGTCGGCTTCTGGGAAAGCAATCGAAGTAGAAGTTCCAGCAATCGAGTACCCGACGAGCTTGAGCTCCCCATGCTGAAATACATAGCCGGTCGCTAGGCTCACAAAGTTTTTCCGCTCGCGAGAGCTTTCGCCAGTACATCATGCCCAAGCCAGACGACTGGTCGTTCGCAATTGAATGAGTCGTGGTACATCACATGCCCGGTGGCGCGGAAAACCTGTTCGGAAAGCACGCTTGTCATAAGATGCTTTTCGTCTCGATGTTGGGAAAACAAAGTCTCACTTGCATTCAGCATCTTTTCCATTTGTGGGCCAGAATTGTTTTGCGGCCACTTGTCGAATTCAGAATGGCGCTGAATCAATTCGCTGTGAATGTAGGCCTTTGTGAAATCCATGAGTTGCTGGACGCTGTGTTCCGGCTTTAGCAATGCTTTGCAGTCTGAAAGAACAGATTGAATTCTTTTTCTACCCTCGTCCGTAGCTGAGGCCATGAGTTTTTCGAGCGCACCGAGAAGTGGATAGAGAGACACTTCTACCCCTAAAAATATGGAAGACGAGTTCGTCAAAATTTCGGGGCAATTGTACACGCACGTCTTGATACCTGTTTTGGCAAAATCGATTGCGATTTTTTCAAGTCGCATCTTCGCCCATCCTTGGAAATAGGGGGTGTAGGTCTGCCACTCAAACTTGCCATCTACTAAGACCTCTGTGCCATGGTAACCGTAGGCGATATAACGAGTCGTTCCACCGCCGCGATGAATTTCTTCCCGCAGGTCTTTGGTTTCCTCTACTAGCGTGCGGTAGGTCTCCGAGGTGACCTCATCAAAATTCATCAGCGCATATCGGCCAATTGCCGACTGGAAGAGTGTGCTTGATGGAACGTGACGATCTCCGGTCCCCTTAAACACTCGATTCATGACCGGCATTATGATTTTCGTTCTGGGAACGCCGCCGGCCATGGTGTGGCAAAAAATAACGTTCGCCCCTTTGGGGATCATCGATTTCAGCTGAGTCACATATTCTTGTACGGATTTACGAAATCGGTCGCGCCCGCGAAGTCTTGATTTTTCAATCAAGGAAAAATCAGCGGCCGCATTTTCCCATTCACTCAGTTTCACTCCTTCGAAGAAAGAATTCGGAGTCGGTCCGCCTTCAGAAGCTGGCTCTAGGTCAAAACCTGCTTCTAGGGGAACGTTGATGAACGGTAACTTTTGTTCTTTCACCTCGGCTTCATTCAGGCGACGCAGTTGCCCGGCCAAGGGGCCAGAGGGATCTCTTCTGCCAACTGTCGAACGAATGACCGTGAGTCCATGGCGTTCGGCTTCGTCGACGATTCCATTGGCGTAGCCCCGCGCAAAAAGCTCTCCGAATACAACTAAGACATCCCCTTTTTTAAATGCCGCTGCGTTCGGCAGTTCGCGCATGGCAGGAAGGGATGAAAGTGAGAAGCTAGAAAGTGTTGGATCTGAGTTCATTTTCATAGGGAAACACGGTCCTTCATGTGCACAGCGTTAGGCAAGCCGTAAATAAGAAAATGCAAGCGACGTTTTTGGGCGCTTTTGGCAGCCAAAGACCGTTGCCGGAGACCTACATGTGGTTCGATCTTGGCACTGCACTTGTAAGGTCGAACCATGCTCATGTCATATGGGCTACTCAGTGCCTAGGAGCAAGCCGTGTCGGAAATCTCTCATCAGATCACAAAGGCCATTTTCGCATCGGCGGCAATTGGCTTTTCAGTTCTCGGATTGGCCGCATGTTCAGGCGGTAACAGCTCTCCGCAGCCGATTCAAACGGCACCCGCAAACCAGCTAACTTCCCACATAAAACAGTGTTACACAGCGAAACTAAATGGCGCTGCTCGCACTGTGATTCGCGAAAAAATTCAAGTGTGTCGCCGGGACGCTAGCAACCAGCCGGTTGAACACGAAATCACCCCTCGCTTTCAAATGGGCCGCACCAAGGGTAATAAAATTGGTTTTCGCCAAGTCATTGCAGTGAAGCTTTCTGGTGGCTCCGCTGCTACCGAACCCGCTTCTCCCGAGCGGTTAGCGCTCGACGCAACTGCGCTCGAGTTTTTAACAAAGGGATGCGCGCCGGTCATAAATGCGATCTTCCAGCGTTCGGGGTTCGAGTCCTCGCACCGGTTTCAAGTTTATAAAGAGGGTGATCAGGTCGCTCTCTCTAGTGAAATTTCAAAAGATGGCGCCGTGGCCGAGGAATTCGAATTTGGCGATCCAAAGCTAGTAAAGCCAGCCGCTGAAAAAGATGCGCCTGTCGTGGCCCGGCCCAAAGAAGACGACGGCGCAAAACGGGCTTACCACTTGTTATTAGAGATAAAGCTCACAAAGGAAAATGGATTGCGCCTTCACGACGAAATCGCCGATGTGGAAAGCGGCTCACTGGTAGGTTATATGCCGTCTCCATTGGGCACTCAATTCGACCCGGCTGATGACGTCCAAAGTGCGAGACTTCAATTTTGTGGTCAGTTGGCTATGCGGGTGGCCGAAAATTATGGTCTTTCCGAAGGTCGTGATTGCAAGGCGATGAGTGGCGTTGCGAGCGAAGTCGCAAAGACGACAGAGACACCTAAAGATTCAACCAAGTCTGGTGCGGCGAAGAAAACCGCTATCGGTTTAATGAAGCCCGGAAAAGCGATTTCAGATCTATCAACAGTGAAGCTTGCAAAACGGGAAATCCATGAGATCTTAACCCCCGTGTGTGGACCGCTTAAAGATCAAAAAGGACTATGAAAGTTTTTAACGGGCGAGACTTTACCGAGCTCGAAGATGGCCGACTTGTATTTTCTCGCGAGTATCTTTTTGCGAGAGGAGTTTGCTGCGGCTCTGATTGCCTCAATTGCCCCTACAAATTTGATAAAGAGAAAAAGTCTGAAAACAGGCAGGATCTGCGTCCTGTGATCTCCATGGTACCCTCGTGGACCGAAACCCTCATCAAAGCTGGTGCAAACGTTGTCGGGCGAACACGCTTTTGTATTCATCCAGCCGACCGCGTCCAAAATATTCCCGCACTTGGCGGCACCAAGAATCTTGCGCACGGTTATGAAGAAAGTTTGAATAAGATTCTGCTCGAACAGAAAAAATCTTCCTCACTCAAGCCGCTCGTTGTTTTGGATAAAGAGGAAAACCCGAAAGAATTTGCAACGCGATTTCTTGAGGCGGGCTGCGAGGTGTTAGCAACTGAGGTAACTTCTCTAGCTAAATTCCGGTCAGAGCTTGAAAATTTGGCGAGTCTTTTCTCGGAAAAATCAATAGCGAGCGCGGATTCTGTAGTGACAGCTTCAGTAGTCGAAGCAAATCTTTTGGGTTATGCAGATCGCCTTGAAAAAATTCTGCAACATAATGCTTCTGAAGACATTTCGGGTCACTTATCTGGTTTAAAGACGCCGACTGGTTTTGGAGAAGCGCTAATCAAAGATTCCCATTCGAAATCTTCAGCAGACTTGGTGGAGACCTATAGGCGCCTTCAGGACGGGGAGCAGCAGTTAACCTATATCATTTGGAAATCACCATGGATGTGTGTCGGAGCAGGTACCTTCATTGAATCTGTTTTGAATTGGCTTTTTCGGGGCAATAAAGTTCTTTGGACTGGAAAAAATCAAGGACCGAAGTACCCAGAATTTGATTTTTCTGACGTCCCTCCTAGCACCTTTTTTGTTTATTCGTCGGAACCATACCCCTTCGAAAAAGAATTCGCCCGATTGCCCCCTGGCGTACTCGTTGATGGCGAGAAAATCAGTTGGTTCGGAATCAGGGCAATTCGCTATCTCGAGAATGTTGTCGGCGATCTATACACAGGCCCAAAAGTGGCATACAGCGACGAATCCAAGCCTATTTAGGCCCACGAGCCAGCGTCTTAATGTTGGACAGGGGCATAAAAACCTTCATTGTTACGATACTTTAGGTTGACCTCGCAGGGTTCATTAACCAGCCGCTCACGAAGAATGTTTTTTGAATGTTGAGGAGTGAGGCAGGTGGGGCATGTTCCGAGCACTCCGAAATCCAATCTTGTTTAAAGCGGCGGAAATGGCTGTCGCGTTTGCGGTACTTCAAACAGGATCGGTTGCATTTGCTGAGGGACCGAAGGACGAGGCAGGCGTAGGCGAAGCTCGCGGTGAACTTTCCACTACTCGGAATTCTGATTCCTCTTGGCGCAAGTCAGTGGATACTAAGTCTGCCTACAAGCTTAGTTCTGGATTCGATTCGTTTGCCAACGATCGAGAACAATCCCAGTTTTTCGGAATGACAGCAGCTGCCGATTTTAGAGCCCAGCTTCTGACCGGCCTTTCTTTCCGCACGAAAGCAGGTGCCACGCTTTCGTCGGGCTACGCACAGTCGCGTTTCGGCGATAACGTAGGCCGGTCGAGCGTCTGGTTCGAAGAGGCAGTCTTAAACCTACGAGTTGTAAATTCGCAGGCAGCCCGAGCCTACTTGAACGCCGGGGCTTTGAATCAAGGGGACCTTGGAATGCGGCTCCTTGTGGATCGCCAACCGTTTCCTGGAGTCAGGGAAGCAATGGTGTTCGGCTCAAAGGAGAGTGTTCAGGTGAAGATCTGGGCTCAGCAAACCATCCCGACATCGAAGACTCTATCGACCAAGACGATCGATGCGGAAGTGACGCCAGTTTTTACGACAGAAACAATCGAGTTAAAACTAAGGCCAAGTGATCGAATTCAATTGAGCGGCTTTCTAACTCATTTTTCTTTTCACAATCTCCCTTCAGCCGTCGCCCTCGAAAGCCAAGTCTACGGGAACACCGTTTTAGAAACCGGGCCGAACACTGCGCGTTTCAAATATGCCTTTGACGGGATCGGTGCTGGCGGGTCTGCCTATTTCCAACTGGCTAGAAATCTTGGTTGGCAGGTTGGTGGCTACGTTCTGCAAAACGGCCAAGCGCCAGAGGGGTTCCAAAACGCGCAGGTTGTAAGAACGAATCTAACGATTGGTCTTGCTGAAGATATCGATTTGATTCCATCAGCCTCCATGTTTTTCAGCGAAGATGATGTTGCTCCAGGCTTCTACAATGACGCTTATGTTGGCCACAATAACCGTCAGGGCTATTCGGGCGCTATGGAAGTTTTTTTCCAGCGTCAACGATTCAAGTTGAGAGCTGAGTTTACAGACTCAGACGTCATCAATTTTAATATCAATCAATCGCGACAGCAGACCCTTTCCATCGGATTCGAGACATTCTATGAAATTTTCTAAAGCTGGTCTTAGTCTAAGTCATGCGATGTCAGCACTTCGAGATATAGCGATCTACGCTGTGTTCATAGTAACTTTGGTTCTTGCTGGTTGCATGAAGCCCGGCTCGCGAGCGACGGATCCAAATGCCGATTTTTCGGATCCTACAAAATCTAACCTCAATCAAGCAGCAGCGACGTTTTATAATGAAGAGGTAACTGGTTCAGCCATCGTGACTCAAAATCTTCCAGGATTTTCGATTCCCTCTGAAAAATTATTTTCGTTCAAAACCTGCATTTTTGATAAGCGCACGCGAGAAGCAATAAAAGGGCACTCGTTCGTTGTAAAGGGTGGGGCAACGGACATCCAGGCTCGAAGCGAAGAATCGGGTTGCATCAATTGGTCCGAGAAAATTGCCTACGATGGCGTCGCGGATGCGAAGTACATCCCAATCAAACGAACCATTTATGCGACCGGAATGCATAGCGGAGCGCGAGAGCTTTCGCTTTGTGTTAATCCATGGAATTACGACGGTTCAGAGGCTGTTCGTGACTGCGCTCGACGTCCAGTTCCGGACGACATGCTCGTGGCGTCTACGGAAGTTTCTTCGTACTTAAAGGGACTCTCAAAGTCAGGAGAGAAGACTCCGCGTCACCTCTGGATCGACGATTTACGTATGAACTCAGTTCATAACCCAGGTGGCTCCGATGGAGCTATGATCGACTTCAGTATTTCGATTGGACCGAAAGTTCTGATGCGAAATATCAAAGGCGATGAAGATCCGATGACGTTGAAAGACGGTCTGTTTACCGTTCAACTTTGGATCGTCGCGAAGACAGGGATCAAAGACAGTCGTTGCACGGTCATCAGTAAATCTGAACCTACGATGGAATTAGCTATGGTCGCAGGTCGATTGCGTGAAGAACTCAAAATGAAAGTTCGGTACATGAGTACCTACGGTCAGTTAGAGCTTGTCGGTACCGTCAAACCAAAAGCTGGCCCCAATGCGATTCGTCCCTACGATGGCGTCTGGACACTTGGTGACCACACAGGACTTCTTGGAATGAAGTGGGGCTTCGAGCGTCCACCAGCCTATAAAAGTGCGCCCGGTGAATTTAGCGCGAAAAAGTATGTCGAAAGCTGCATCGACATCTCTGACGGTGTTAAGGAAGCTGATGCCATAAAGCTTATTGGTTCGAAGTCTTCAAAAACTATCGACTTACCGAAGGGCACACCAGAAACCGTGTTTGCCGGTGGTTCACTTAAAAAATTAAGCACGGGTCCCGACGGCAAGATTCGAATCGAAGTTCCTTCACCCTTGGTGAAAAGCGCAATAGGCGCGTCCGACGCGGATAAGGCGAGACTATCACCGAAGTTCATTGATGTAGATGCAGACCTCATGAGGGACGATTGCGTGGATCAACGTGATCTCCCGCGGCTGTTCCCTATTGATAATGCAAAAGCACCGATCAATCCTGGCCCAGATATTTTGACTTGTATCAATAAGGCGATACAGCCGGGAATGACCAAAGTTGAGCAGTTCGAATTCAGTCCTGTTGATGTTCGACCGGAACCCATCTTGGATCCCGTCAATAGTGAAACCACTGTTGATCGTACAATCAAATTTCGGGTCATATCCCGGGTCACTAATCCAATGGCACAGAACGCTGCCGTTCGCGATATGGATTTTACTGTCGAAACCGATTCGGGAACCACAAACGTCAGAACGAACCATCTCGGAGATTTGATTTTCAACGATATGATTGATCATCTTTACTATCAGCCTGAGCGCTTTATGATAAAGCTGGTCAAAATCTCTCATCCATCCGGCTTTTCAAAACGACTGGCAATCGTTCTTGTTCCTTGGGATAACAACGGTTTTCAGTTTGCTCGGGACATTCGCGGTTTAACTAAACAAACCATCGCACAAATGAATTTGGTGCCGCGTCCGGCGTCACAAATGCTGATCACTGGATACAACTGGGGCACGATTGGTTTTCGCTACCAGGTCGATAATTATCTTTCTTTAAAAATTTTCAAACAATTCATGTTGGCTCTTGAGCCTCGCGCGCTTCGCTATAGCAGTTTCACTCATGGTCGAATGGCGAACGAACCGCTTCGCGATGGTCTTTACCTTATGAAGGTAGCCGTTCAAAAGGATTACCAGCCACTTGGTGGCGGAGCACAAGAGTTCATCACCGGGATTCGAACGCTTGTCCCTGTGAGAGCCGGTAAAATTGTCGTTCCTGTTGAAATGATGTTCAGAGACTTTAAAGTTCTGAAGCTTCGAAGCAACCTCTTGATTGAACTTGAGACGATTGATGAGCGGAAGCTTCCGATCGAAATCCGACAAGCTGCATTCAGTCTTCAGCAAGAATCTAAAAATGCGGATAGCCGATCGGAACACTTGGTTAAGTTAGAATCGGAATTCTACAACATCGTTTACAACAAGACGAAAGTTAAAATGGCGCCGCTGGATTCTTACGTTGATCGGACGTCTGGCCTTGCGGCAAGAACCTTTGTCGGCGCTGTTGTTCCCTATTCAAACGGGTTCAATGCCGCAGTCCGCGCGACTGATGAGCTTCTGGAAGTCAGTTGCCCGACTGGCAATACGGTTGATTGTGATGAACTTAAATCCAACGATGATATTCCGCCTTCGGAACGCAGCGAACGCGCGAAACTTTATGGCGATATCAAGCATCTTTACCGAATGTCAGTGACGCGGCTTTTAGAACGTCAAGCTGTTCTTGAGGCGAAATATGTTAAAGAAATGCACGAGAAAACCAGAATGTCTGAGCTTCTCCACGTTGGAAATTTAGAATATCTTGCGCTCACCAACGAGCAGGAGTTCGTTCAACAAGCGCTCAAGATGGATCCTAAGCTTGCAACTAGTAACAAAATTCTTACACCAGGTGCAGGTTACAAAACTTTTGCAGATCAGTTCACGCGATTTGAACCACAAGACAAGTTCGAGGCGGTTCATCTTAGAGGCTACTATACAATCCTCAACCCGAATTGGTCGATGGGTTCAATGGCGTGGGCGACTCCGCCCCCGCGAAGGCCGACGAAAGCGCAGATGCTTGAAGAGTTTAAATCCAATTTGTTTGATTCCGGACAATTGACTCGGGAACAGTCGATCAAAACTTGCGTCTTCTTGATGGAAAATCTCATGCTGCGCGCTAATCCAGATGCAGAGAAGGCAATGAGCTTCGGCCAGCGAGGGATGTCGAGCATGGCGCGAAAAGAGTTGAACGCGTCTTGTCTATTCGAAAACATCCTTCAGGTGGAGCGAAAACTTCGCGTCTTTAAGCTTTATGATTTTGAACGTGGTGGCGGAAATTTAATGGCGCTTAACGTTGGCGCTAACTCTTCGTTTGATCGCAGCGAAGGGTTTTCGTTTAGTTACGGTCTCAACGCTGGCGGGCTAGCGTCGGGTGCCATCGGCCTTGTCTCTGGCGGAGCCTCGAAATTTCTTGATTTACTAGGCGTAAGCATTGGAATTTCAAAGTCAACGTCCGGCGGTACCTCAATCGGATCTTCGGTTGCTGGCTCCGCAACCATCGGGGTTGAACTTCGACGGATGGATTTAACGATGGGGGCTTTCGAGCGTTGCACAGTTGTTCGTCTTAGTCCGCAAATAGCACAGTCAACACGATCAAAGCTGATGATTTATATGCGAAATATTCCGAAAAATGATCTTCAAGAGCACGTATCGCGCGGAATGATGATCTGTGAGGGCTTTGAACGAAAAGAACCGCTGAAAGTAGCCGAACGCTATTATCAGTTTTCGCAGTCGATTGGCGACGAAGTCATTAACGATCCAACTGACATCAACAACCAACCGTACTTGTTTGGTTTACGTGGCCGTGGCGATTACGTTAGATTTATCCGTACCATTGAAGCCCGACCGACATCCGTGTGGAAGCTTGACCAAGACGTATCTGTCGGCGAGTTGGCAAACGATAGGCTGATGGCAATTTTTGGTGAGGCGACGCCCACATATCCAGGGGTCTTGTCGATCGAACCCAATGTTGTGACGACGCTGAAACCAATTATGCATACCAAAGATCTGCCAGCGAAAAAATAGTTTCAAGAAGCTTCTCGCAAAAGAAGCTTTCAAGTTTGGTGAACCTTAAGCCAATTTAAGACCGCTTCCGTTGCGCCACCTTTGGCTCGAACTTGGTTTTGAATTGTCTCCCGAAGGCTCGCTCGTTCAATAGCCGACATGCGCCCAAACTGTTGGACAGCCGACAAGAGCGCAGATCCAAGCCCGGCCGTGTCGGTGGCAGCGATCACGGATGTCCCAAGACTATGGCAAGCTTCGGTTTGAAATTCTACGGCTTCGCGATTGTTTGAGTGAAAGGGACCTACAAAGGTAAGACATCCGGCCGCTAACGGCTCCATGACGGAATGGACAGTTTTCTTAAATGAACCACCGACAAATGCAAATTGGCCGAGCATATAAAGCTCCGCCAAAATGCCGATTTGATCAACTATGAGAATCTCGAACTCGCTATCAGATTCTAACTCGCTAAGGATCGCTGTTTTGAGTCCAAAAGACTGGGCCTGCTTCTTTATGGAGTTCGAGAAGCGGTCTGAGATTTCATGGGGTACCATATGGCACGAGAATCGTTCCCCAGTTTTTAATGCATTTTTAGTTTCAACAATTGCCGGTAGCAAGGCTTGAACGTCTTCTTCCCAAACACTGCCGGCTGTCAGCAAATAGCCTTCGGTGTCTCGTGCATGCTTATCTGCTCGAAGTTTTTCGGGAAGTGGTTTGGGGTGTTTCAGGCGTTCTAGCACTTGATCGTATCGCGTGTCGCCGCGCGCGACGCCACGTTTATAACCTAGGCTCAATAGTAAGGCTAAATCCTCGTCGTTCACACATTGGATCTCATCAATTAATTTGTAGGTCGCTTTTGTAAGTGAACGCCCCACCCATCCAATACGTTTCGAGCCAGAGTGAAAAGTGGCAGAAAATAGTAGAACAGGGACCTTCTCATGTGAACATTCGCGAACCATGTTGGGCCAGGTGTCAGTTCGTGAAATCAGTAAGGCTGAGGGCCGAATTTTGTGAATCATTTCTCTTAGTTGCGACTTGTCTTCAAGGGGTAGCGCACACGAGGCCGTTACCCCAGGAAATGACTCAATATTGCTTTTATAGGTCGGGGAAAAGTAGGTCACAAAAATGGTTCGGCCAAGCCGATGCAGTTCTCTTACAACAGGTTTTGCATATTCAAATTCACCACTCGCAGCGTGAATCCAGATAGGTTTCTGTCCCAGAAACTTTTCAATCTGAATACTTTCAAAGGCTGGCCGTCCATTGACGGTGCGTATTTCCAGCGTCTTAACTAGTTTGCTTGCTGAATCGATTCGCATTGCCCGTAAAAGAGCGACCGCTGCGCGAAATAGTCCCAGCGCTAAGGGTTGAAGTAGATCGTAAAAAAAGAGGGTCATTCCCGTCGCTCGCTTTCGCGGGTTGCGAAACTGGCCAATGCGTCAGTCAAAAGCTCGACAACCTGTTCGGTAGAGACAAGTTTCAAACATTTTAGATTTTCCGAATTTGTACAACGATCGCGTCCATCCTTCGAACATGGCTTGCACGGAAGTTCGACTTCTGCCACACGTGAATAAAGACTTGCGGGATAGCCAAATGCCGTCGGGCCAATAATAGCTACAGAGGGCAAGGTGAGGCGATCCGCAACATGAAGAAGACCAGTATCATTTGCAACCAGGGCATTGACCTGGCTCAATAGTTTGGCTGATTGCGCGAGTGAAGATTTGCCGACGGAATCGTAAACCGTGTCGGGACCAAGTTCCGCACCGATCTGGTGTAGGAATGTATCTTCCGGCCCGCCCAATAAAAGAAAGCGCGAAGAAGGATTGAGCACTAACCATGCCCTCGCAAGTTTCAACCAGCGATCAATCGGCCACCGTTTATTTGGCCATGCAGCCGAAGGAGCGAAGGCCACGATAAGCCCCTCTCGGGTGCCTTTCCAGACATTGAATTCATTGAGAACTTCGTCTTCGAAATTCTTGGCCTGTATGCTTGCCGTCCAGGTTGCTGATTCGAATTTGAAGGCGAGTTCCGGGTACCATGAACGAAGTGGGCGCAGAAAGCTTTCTGCTCCACGAAAGGGTTTAGGTAAAACAGGAAGTCGAAATTTGAAAAACAAAAACCTCCGCCATCGGTCTTTGGAGCGTGTAATCATTGACGCATTTTTTCCCGCCGAAAAATAGTGGAGGGTCCAATAAAGCCGAATGACGATTCTGACTAGCAGACTGCGAAGGTTGTTGTGCGCATCGAACACGCGAGAATAATTTGGGGCAAGCTTCCAGCTTAATCTAATGAGGTTAAAAGCCGAATTTTTTCGGTCGAAGGCAATTACTTGATGAACGAGACTTTGGTTCTCTAGCAATTCAGCAAAATCGCGACGGACCAACCAGTCGATCTTGGCTGCAGAGTCAATTTGCTTGATGTGTGCTGCCGCCTCCAAAGTTTGGAAGATATCCCCAAAGCTCGAAAAGCGGATAATCAAAATTCGCATACTTTACGACATTAGCGAAGTTTAAGCAGCGAAGTCGATCAAAATGGCATGAAATAAAGATGGATACTGATCTGTGATTCCGTGTAAGTGAGTCCTTCGAAATTTCCAGTACCAAGCTTGCCCTCGATCATAGTACGAACTCGATCTTCTGCTGGAAATGTCAACTGACCGATGGCGTGGTAGGCAAGTCCCTTAAACGAAGTTCTGCTCCCAGTACCGGCGCTAGATACGTTGTCGACGTCTATTTGATTTTGGCTCGCGGCAAACCCAAGACCAATCATGCCGTAATAGATACCTGCTTTAGCAATAAGTGCCGTGTTCGTTGCTTTCTCTAAATAGGTCGTACTCTGCAGCGTATTGAGTAACTCATGCCTCGCGTACTCAGCCTCGAAGAAGAGTCCAAGATTGGCATTGAGGTCGAACTCTATTCCTGCGATACCAGAGGCGCCCCAGCCAGTGAAATTGGATTCAGTCGAATTGAATTTATACGAGTTGATTTCTCGTAAAAATCCTCCACCAAAATAAATGTTTCCTTTGCCGCCCGATCTTGCATCAGCGTTTTCTACGTTGCCCAGCCACAAGATTAACGCAATCACCGCGAACGAAATTTTGTTTTTCCAGGTCCTTGGTGTCATGGCGCGATCTCGAGACCCGCGATACAGCGCGTATAGATCCCAGTATTTATAAAGGGAGTGGTACCGATTTTCGTCAGGACTCCGGCTGAAAGAGAAAACTTTTCGATGTTGTTATATGTGGCGGCGCCATTTGCAATGTAGACGAAGCCAGTTTCTTGGTCGATAATCATCTTGCTTGCACCATAGACGATCCCGAAGTCCGTCCACGCAGCGATCGGATTAGAAATCACACCGGTCGCAAGATCAATGTCATAGCTATAAACGAAATTGCTTGCCGAGGTAGTAGACGCATAGGCGACCAAAAGTTTTCCCGACAGTAGGTGATAGGCCACTGAAGTAGGAAGCGCGGTTGTCGCTGGTGCGGCCTGGGCTGCCAGGCAGTTTCCAACAGCTGCGTATCCGGAAGCTGAAATCACACCTACTTTATTGTTTGGAGTAGCGGCAGCGTGCGCATAAACGATTTTGCCGTCGGGGAGAGTGATGGTTGATGACATAACGGTCGTCGATGTGGCGCAGGCTCCCGCAGGTGCGTTGACGAAGGGGTTAGCGCCCTGGGTAACGCGCGCGCGACTGGGTGCAAATTTCTCGACCGCCGTGGCTTTCGCAACGAGAATCGATGAGTCATTCAAAACTGCGAGATCTCGAAATGCAGCATTTAAGGCCGTCGCATTGGTCAAATAAGTTGTAAGACCAGTTCCATCACGAGCCACAATGTCTATTCGACGGCCGCCCGCATTTTCTATTCCGATCAAAAACGTGTCGTTGGCGAACTTTTTGATGGCTGAGGGCATGTCTCCGAGGCCAAATGTGTTGTAATCAATGACGAGGTCAGCAATTACACCCGTCGTGAGATCATATTTCGCGACCGTTGCTGATCCGGTCGAGGCCGCGACTCCCCCCGAATAACATGCACCGCTTGCGACGTAGAGGAACTTTTTGTTGAGGACCGCCGAGTTAAACTCTTCACCAGAAAGAGTTTCCGAGCATGCCGTAGTAAATAAAGCTAAGAACAAATTCGCGGTGATGGTTGACAGTACGGTGCAGAATCCTCGGACCTTCCGCTGGATTCCACCTCGCATTGTTATGGCTTTTCGCCTCGACATCCTTGCCGATCCTTCCTGATTTGTCTCATTTCTTATCGGCGTTCTTGGTTGATTCTTAAAATTTGCCCAACAATCGATGTAGCAATCAGGACCAAGAGCTAGCGACTGGATGTTTGACCCTCGACCATCGCAGAGGTTTACTAGACTGGACGAATAACTTACCCCATCAGGAATCGAGGTCGACCTTGAAATCGAAAATTGAGTGGAATGGAAAAATGAAGTTTACGGGCGGGCCGGAGGGTTTTTCGGTGCCACTCGACTCGACTCCTCCCTTGGGTGAAGACACCGGAATGAGTCCAAAGCAAATGATGTTGGTTTCTATTTGTGGCTGCACCGGTATGGATGTGGTGGCATTATTGAAAAAGTACAAACAGCCACTTGTTTCGATGTCGATAGAAGCAGAGGCAGATACGACTGACGAACATCCGAGAATCTTCAAAGAAGTACACGTTCGCTACGTCGCGAGCGGGGAACTCGAAGTTGAGCGGTTGAAAACCGCCGTCGATCTTTCTATGAATCAGTACTGCGGAATTTCTGCAATGGTAGCAAAGGCTTGTCCGATTCGGTATTCAGTGGTGCTGAACGGAAAGACTATTCATACTGGCCAAGCGTTTCCGAGCTTTTCTTCAGCTATCTAGCTGGGGGCTTAGGTCATACTAATCCTGTTTCCAAAAAATAGGATTTCATGGATGGAGTTGTCGCAAATTATAGTTAAGCCGGTGACCGCGGTCGGTCTCATCGACACCATTTTTTCGCCTTTTGTTGGTAGTTTGTCGAGAAGGCTCGCAATATGAGCAATCACTTTTGGATCAGAAGTTTCTTTCGTTTCGCTTTATGTTCTATTCGCAGGCATAGCTGGTGGAATTGTAGATTACATGGTCGAGGGGCGGCTTTACTCTGCATTCAAGGCTGTGTTTATATTTGGTGTAGGCACATATGTGCTTGTCAGAAGCTTCAAGAGAAAGGGCGAATAAACCCCTTGTTACGAAGCTGAGTTGCTCTCGACATCGCGAGCGTGTTGCGGCCGGAAATTTTCGGTTTGATTTTTCGCTTCAAAAGCCGCGCTCACGTAACCGACCCCGTTTAAATCGCAGATGTTCCAATCATTGCCAAGCGCGCCCGTGGTCCCGCGTTAGGTGACGTCTAGGTCGGTTAGGCGACTATCTAAAATTGCATCATTCTACCGATACACAGCAGTGGGTATTTCAAACGTCACGCTGACTATTCTAGCGATTTCGATCGGCCTAAGCCGAGCATCAGCCGAGATGGACAGTGCAAGGTCGTTCTCGAAGGCGGTTGAAATAGGGATCTTCAAACTTGATTCGCATACCGTAGCGACATCGTGTTCGACATCTCTTGGAAATCTGAGTCTTCAGCACAATGTCTGCTCAAAGCTGGCAACACTCGTGCAGGCGAGTGACCAAACGATGCCCGCTCGAACTGGGGTCGGTCACTTCTGCAGCGCGTTTTGGCAAAACTCTGGATTCTATAAGACCAGAAACTCTTGCCCACTTCAAAGCGAATCATACGGCGATGCTAACCTTGCACGCTCGAAAGTCATGGTTATGAGCAAAGCCGAGATCGCAAAATTCGTTGGTCGCAGAAAGAGCCAAATCGCGGAGCTTTGTTGCAAATCCGAAAACTGCCGCAAATTTATCGGCGCCGTCGATGCGACATATTCAGAAGATTCCGCTGAAACCACGGAGTACTATGCGACCTACCTATCAGATCGAAATGGGGAAGCGTTGAGGCCGGAATCAGGGGTCAAAGCTGGATATATGAAATTGGTGGTTGAAAAAAGAAAAGACGGTCGCCTGAAAGGACTTTTCCAATTTGATTCCTCAAGTATCGACCATGAACTCATTCATGCGTGCCATGATTTTAAGGCGCAGGAAAAGGCTATTGCGGATCCGATATTTTTAAAAAAGCGATTTGAAGTCACCCAACGAAAAACACGCTGCGATATTGCCAGCCTAGATTCGTGGGTCGCATACTATACGGCGTTCGCCGATCCTGTGATTTCAAATCCAGAACTATTAGGATGCTTTGCCAATCTAGTCAGGCAAGCGGCAAAACAAAGTTCACCCTTTCCAACATGTTTAGCGACCTGCGCCCGGGAACAACTCGAAGAGGCGATCAATCTCTACCAGGAAATCAGATGGGCGGTCCTCTCGCCCGAGAAGATGACAAACTCCTTTATGCCCGAATACTGCGAATCCCTTCGTGACAAAAATCATCCGGCAGGCGCTGATGTTTTAGACTGCGTAATTCGACACGATCCGGTCGTTCAGGCTAATATCGACCTTCAATTTCATTGTCGATGATCTTTCTTCGACATGATAATTGGACAAAATCCAAAGCACGGTAGCGACTATACGGTTCATCGGCGATCTTTCGAATTGAAGTTTTTGTCGAATCCATCTGTTTTCGCGATGGTTTAACTTCTTCGGAGGGCGCTAACGTGTCTTGATGACAAGTTATAGAAGCGCACCTTCGTCGATCCACGCTGAAATTTCACGATCTAAGTCGTCGCATTTGCGAATCCACGATTCGTTTATACAAGAGCGCGCTTCGGCCGTCAGAAGAGCTATCAGCGCATCAGCCTCAAGCGCAGGCCCACGACCTCGCTCTTGAATCGACTGTCCGATGTACTCGACCTTCCAAAGGAGTTTCGTAAGTGACAGTGCGGAGTTGAAGCTATAAGGATTTTTTTCGAACTCGAAAATCGTTTGCAGCACTGCTCGGCCAGGCGGGCCGAGACCTGCCTGGTGTAATCTTATCGCCAATTGGAAGGCGGGATCAAAGGTAGGTTGGTTTGCGATATCGAAGAGACCGTTCGAATATCCCTTGATCCGACTGAGCGCCGTTCCTAATCCGACGCAATCAAGGTCACACATTCTCAATGGTGCCAAATCAGCCGACATCAAGCTGTTAACTCCTGCTAGTGAGAGCGATCCTAGCTCCGTCGCTTTAGTACGTTTGTCTTGAGATGTTACTTTGGGGTGAACGACATGAAGAATTTCACTTGCACGCATTCCTGTGAATCGCATTTTTACTTGTTCGCTTTGGACGACCTCTCTATCGGCACGCCTTTCTTTAACAGTTCTCAAGGAATTAATGGCGAACCAAACTTTGAAACCGGTCGTGACCAAAAATATCGCCGCAATAAAGATGAACACCGCTGCAAGCGAAACTGAAAATTTAATCAGTCGTGAATTTCGTCGACTGTTCATTGCCATCATTTAACATTCAGTCGCCGGTCCCTGAGGGTCAAGAACCAAATCGATCTGGGGGACACGGGAATGTACCGAGGGCAAAGGCTGGACCGCCGACCCCTGTCGATCTACCGGTGGTCATGAAGCGGCGCCTTTCGAATCAATGGGTTGAGCGAGCATTGATTTACAGGCTCTATTGGCGCTTCAAAAGGCTAACGAAAGCGGGCAAACCAGTCGGCACATTTGGCACGAAGCGAGTTTAATGGTGGCGGTTCTGCAATTGTTTCTATCGGTACGGCTGCGACCTTCGGAATTTGCATGACCGGTATTTCAAGCGGTGGCGGGCGCTGCGCTTTGAGGCTAGCGACGCGAGCTGAAATTTGAACCGCATCTCCAGTGGCGGCTTTCATTGAGCGCGCTTCATTGAGAACGCGGTCCAGTCTCCTCGAAAACTCTACGTCATCAAGCAGTGCTGGCGACTCCTCAACTGCTCGCGCCAAGAGATTGACCATGATTCTAGCCGCTTCGCCATTGTAGGGTTTGTAGCGAGAGGCCAAACTTTCTGAGGCGGCAAGTAGGCGCGCGACGCAGGCTTTAGAATGGCAGTCATAGAGATCCCAACGAAGTGGCTTTTCTGAATCGAGTCCGTAGAAGTATAGCGAGGAGTCTTCGGCTAACCCTTCGGGCAACAGTTTTTGCTTCACCAGTTTTCGAAAAAAAATTTCTGAGACTTCATCGGGAACTTGGTGTTTTTGTGCGAGCAAAGAAATCGCATGCAAAGCCGGGCCGGGGTCCTTTGCTGACGCCGCTTCGTCAATAAGGGCTTTCCAGATTCCGTCTGGGAGAGAATTGGACTTAATAAGTAAGCGCAGCTGTCGGTTTGGATAAGGACCAAACGAAGGAATTTGGTTGGCATCATTGCGAAATGTTCTTTTAACTGAATCCACGAGCAACGTATCCATCGTTGCAGTTCGCATAGGCCTGTAATCCTCAAGCAAATCAAGGCCACGATTGAAGAGATCGCTGTTATGATCGGCAGAAAGAAAGGATTCAAGGGCACTCACTAGCCCTGGAGAAGGAATCGCCTCTCTTCGACTGATAAGAAGATCGACTGCGGCAACGCGCATGTTTTGAGTCGCAGCAACCTCGTCCGCACTGATTAGACCAGAGCCAAGTTGACGTGCGACTTTTTCGCGAAATGCCGGTGGCCAATTGGCCTGTCGCTTGATCGTATCAACTAGCCTACTGAGGTTTTGCCCGGCGCGAAGGCTAGTTTTTTTTCTTCAAGTTTCTTCCAAAGGTCTGGCGGCCAATCGCCATTTTTGCCGATAGCAAAGAGCTTGTTAGCGAGGGCATCGCTGACCGCAGAATTCGTGCCATTTTGATCGATAAGGCCGATCACAAATTGAAGGTCGTTTTCGCTAAGAGCGCTCGTCGGGATCTTGTCGAGTTGCTTGATTGCCAGGAGTGTCTGTTGCGAAGGTGCAGCTTCGCTGCTCAACGCTTGCTTAAAAGAAGTTAAAAATTCTTTCTCCGTTTGATTTTTCGCGCGAAAATATTCTGATTCAAGCGCCTTCGAGACAGGCTGAATGCCAAGCAGAAGGTATTATACAACCCTGATCTCCCTGTAGTTTGCACAAATGGGAATCGATCCCTGTTGCGGTGGAGTCGGGCCAACCTATGCGTTCTGAGACGGTCCAGGATGGGGACAAATCCGATGATTTGGAAAGTGGCAGTATGAGCGCAGCTTCTGTAGCGCGAGCCATGACGGTCAACTAGCGACGGTTTATGACCGACGACGAGATCGGTCGATGGGGACCGAACGTGCCCACCGAGATAACGCACCCATTTTTTGTATGGGTACGCGAAGGGGAAATGGAAAGACCCCGCTCGTATAAGCCAGGCCATCGATCAAATCGGTGACAGGGATCGCAGTGTTATTTGGTCGCGCATTTTAGAGTGAACCAATTTTGTTGAAGAGCTCCGCATTGCGTTCAATTTCCTGAGCCAGTTCTTCTTTGGCCTCAGTGATTTTACGTTCGATATCCGCCGGAACACTATCTCTTTCAATCTTCATTTCTCCACATGCAATGATAATGGCTTTTGTAAGTGGAGGGAGGGAGTTAACCTGATTCTTCATCTCGAAACCATAGTCTTGTGGTGCTACCATGAAGGGGCCAGGGCAAGGGTATCGACTCCCACTTCTGACTTTTCCCAACATGTATTCAAGGCTGGTTGAATAGTCTTTGAAGGAACTGATAATAGTCAAAGTCCGTAAACCGTCAGTCACTTTAGGGTAAAAGTCTGGGTCGTTCGGGGAAGCCATGCTTACACTTCCGACAAGTGTTACAAAAATTGATACTGCTGCAAAAAAGTTCCACATAATGGGGCTCCTCGAATCACTCACAATGATTACCAACACTCTTCCTGTAGCAGTGCCAAAAGCGTTCCGCTAAGCTCCGCTTGTCGAGCAAAATGAATGTTTCCCGATTGCTCATTGATCTGAAACTCAGTGTGTTCCTGAATGGACAGCACAACGCTCCCGCTGCCAGCGGCCGCCTTCAAATTCCTAAGATTTGCTCGTCAGTGAATCAACTGCAACTTCGTTTCGCTCATAGAAAGATCGACACGAATTCCCCGATTGGAAAAGCCGTTTTCGTCATCATTTCTGCGATCGCGACCCTGGAGCGTGACCTAATCAGTGAGAGGGTCCGCAATGGTCTCGCGAACGCGAGAGCGAAAGGGAAATTAATCGGGCGAAAGAAACTTCGCGATTCCGACTTGATCCGAAAACTTCTGAAAGCAGGCCTCTCTTATCGGAACGTCGTGAAAATCGAGAAGTGTTCTCACGGTTCGGTGCACGCCGAAGTTTTGGCTCTGAAAAGAGACGAAGCCGCTGCCAAAGGGAAAGAAGAGGCCGATAAGTTCGCCGAAGAGCAGCTGCTATTGAGCCAGGCTAAGGCCGTATCTGAGTCCGGAATCCTTTTCCCAGAAGCGGCGGCATAACCCTCATGTTCGTCAAAACAGTCGAGCCTCGCAGCCGTGACCGCCCTCGGGTGCACATCGCTGCTATTTGTGGTCGCATCGTTTTTAATTTGTCGTTCGCGCCAATCGATTTGAAACCAACGTTAACGATCCTTCGCGCAGAGAACCGCATAGAGGCTGTCGAGATAGTAGTAATTGAGGTTACCATTTTCTAGATTGAGGAAGACCGTAAAGTCGGAAGAATGCTTTGAGATGATCGACGACGCCCTGACTGTTATGTCGGTCCGCACCTCTTGGCGAAGTTGAATTTCGGGACGTTGATATCCCTCGCGACTAAAGTAGAAATTGTCCGAGGTACCATCGGAATTTTTAAACTTGAATTGGCGATATGACTCGTCCGGCTTGCCGCCTTTAATCTCAGCGATGCCTTTTGCGCCAAGACTCATTGATAAGTGTGCTAACTCGCGTGCACTTGGAAGATGCGCCTGCCGATCTATGCAATACTTAATAGCCTCGTTATGGTTCATATGTTTCACTGTCCCATCATCGTTTTTCGCGATGTCGAGAAAAGCGGACAATATGCCGGCTTGGATCTCTTTGATAGTCGCCTGATCTTGTGCAATCCGTGCTTGGCATTCCGGGACAGTTCTGCATTGGTCGGCTGCCCTTGCGCTTAACGTCGCCATTAGGAACAAGCTAAAGATCATTAAATGGGTTTTTAAATTCGTTTTGAGCATGAGTTCTTCTCCGAATAGTTTATTCAGAGGTAGTTGAGGGCACGCATCATGCCCATGATTCGGTTGCTTAAACCACGTCAATTTTGAATTGGCGACAGGCTTTGGGCAAAAATAAGGAGGCCTTGCCGCAAGATTGTCATCTCAATAGCCATTTAGCTAGTCAGCGAATTAAATCCCAATGAGTTTACGCACCTCGTAGAAATTAAGTGCACTCAGAAAAACTATACAAAAATGCACCGGCCCGCCAATTCAAACTCCAATCTACTCGAGAAATACTTGTCCTACTGTCAACGCCATTGAAGCGCGAAATTTAGCGTCATACTTTCACGATCTGTTTGCCATTTTCCATCGACGCTAACGGAAAGTTCAATCGTACATACGACCTGGTCGCCACCGTGAATTGCAGAAAAGGTTGTAACGCCTTTTTTACTATACATATATAGCTGCCGAGACCCATCGGCCTTGCGAGAAAGTTCCCAGGCTTCATCTGCCTGCATCTTGGATTCACCGTAGTAAATCGATCGACACCTGGGCATCAAGGCCACGACCACGGTGGAATCTTCTTTCAAATTACGCCCCGAGACAGTGACAGAAAGCTCCTCAGCTGTATCGACTTGTGTCGCGCCGGCGTAACCGGAAGAATAGCGTGAAGCTTCAACCTTGATCTCTAAACCCTGTTCCGAATATAAAGTCTGCGATGTTTTGCCATTAAAGTTTCTATAACTCGAATCAGCTGCGTTGGACACCGATGGCAGCAAAACCAAGACAAACAAGACCAAAAACTTCTTCATAAATTATCTCTCTAATTAATTCGCTAGAGTGAATTTGTAAGCGTAATATCACCTTCGGCGCATTACATCTGAACTATGGTTTAAACGTGCACTGAAGTTTGAGTGATTCGGCTGGTTGGCTAGGATCTGTCAATGAAAGCTGAATGCCGCCGCCTGCGCTCTCAGCATCACAACCGCTGGTCAGCGCCCCGTCCAGATTGTCGCCCATAAGATTGACTTTAAAGCTGAAAGTGTGCGGGCAACGAGCGGTCACAAGGTCAGAGAGTTGCATCGGGAGGCCCTCAGTATCGGCGTCGGTTTCCATCATAAACAACTGCATTTCAGCAACGCTCACTGCGACACTTTCTCCGGGACCATTGGAACAGATGTAGAGGTTTGAGGTCGGGACCGCTACGGGTTGCGGCAGATCGAGAGGAATAAATGCAAGCGCTGCTTGCGACGAAGCCATCAATGCAACGAGTGAAAGCAAAGAAAACAGCCTAGATTTTTTCATTTTTGACTCTCCGTAAGAAGATCGATCTGGTAGGAAAATCGATCGGGATTGAAATTCCCAGTTTATAAGAACATTAAGTACGGATACGGATAGTAAATGGTTTCCCAGTCAATATCCAGCCGCCGCCTGTCTTTTGAAATGTTTCTGCATTTCAATCGAGCTAGATGGGCCGTCTACCGCCTGAACGGTACTGCCGAAATACACAAGCACTAGCCGCTCGCAATTAGAGGGTTTTGAACTCAGTGCCAAAAATCTTGTCCCAAATTCGAAAGTACAGAGCGTAGTTGCCATGGAAGGACTGATGGTGGCGGTTATGAAAAGAACAAAGCGCGACCCATGAAAACCCGGGCTGGCGTCCGAGCGCAAATCTCTCGAGGCGAAACCCCGCATGGCCAAGAAGATTGATCAGAGTCGTCACAAAAACATAAAACAGAACGACGTAGACATTTAGTTTAAAAAAACAAAGCACGAGAGGATAAAAAAGTAGCTCGATGAACCCCTCAAGAAAGTGATGATTAAATGAAGTCCAAGGCGTCGGGTTCGTTGAACGATGATGGCGTGCATGAATCCGTCGATACAGCGGCGGCGAATGGAGCGCATAGTGGGTCAGATAGAAATACAGGTCCTGTGCGAAAAGCAGTCCGACAAAAGCAGCGATGGCGGGTACAATTTGAGCTAAACTCATGGTCTGCGTAAACTCGATCTTGTCATAAGAAACGAGCGCCAAAACAACCACCAAGACAGAGATGTCGGTGGCGAAAGATCGCTGTGTTTGCTTTTTATCCCAGGTGATGCTTTCGGCGGAGGGCAGGCGACTCTGAATTCGGTCTGCGGCCCATTCTCGTTGCTTGGCAACGTAGAAATAGTGATAGAGAACCATAGGCCCAAGAAAATGGCGAAAAGCGACCAATAGTAAGGCCAGGCTAATCGGCAGCACGCAGCGCCTCCCAGGACTCAATCACCTTAAGCTCAGAAAAATGGGGTCCATTTAGCAGCCAGCCCGTCAGCGTGTTGCTTGGACCGACATTGATAAATTCGCGAGCTCCTTTTTCATGATAAAGATGCGTTAAGGTTTCTTTCCAACGGACTGGCGCAATCGCACAGTCCAAAGCCTCGCCAACAATTTCGTCGGCAGAAGCCATGTCTTTCACCCAGATACTCGAGAACGTGGGCGTGTGCGGATCAACAACGGGCCATTGGCTCGCCGTTTTCTGCAAGAGATCGTACACCGGCAGCAAAGCCGGAGAGTGAACGGGAAAAGGCAACATGTCCTTAATCTTCAATCCCTGCGAAGCCGCCTGCCCACAGATCAACTGCATGTTCTCGGAGTCCGTACCAATCGTTCCGTGAACGTCGGACCAAACGCTCACCGGTGCGCGCCGTGTGGCCAGCCACTCAAGATGCATTTCCGTCAGGGGGGTGCCATCGATGGTTCGCACTGTGCACGTGCTGCCAATGGGCAAGAGCTTTCGCAGTTCCGAAAAGGCCCAGAGAAGTTGTATCGCATCCTTCAATGTGACGCTCCCACAAACCACCGAGCGCGCGATGTCGCCATGACTGCATCCTTGAACAAGATCCCAACGATGCCCAACCCGCAGCAACTCCTCGGCGATAGCGACCTGCAGTACCGTCAGCGCAATCAAGGAGCGATCAAGGTCGGCGACATGTGGCCGATGAGTATTCAAGAAGAAGCGGCAAAGATCCTCTTCTTTTTGAGTTATCTCCGAGAGATTGATCGAGGCTCTTTGAAACGCGCTTTGAATATAAGGGTAAGAGAGCCACCGTTTCATTTGTGACGTAACGAAAAGTGCGTCGAGCCCAGGAAAAAGCAGCACCTTCATAATCTTAGCTCAAAACGCGGGCGTAGGCCGCCTTAAGATTTGCGTTCCATTCGGCCGCCAGCTGCTTTTCCATAACAATGATTTCGCCTTGTGAGGCTTCGGCAAAATCAAGACCCTTTGGCAGCTTCCCTGTTACCAGCGCCAAATGTTCCCGCTCATCAAGGATAATCTTTTTAGCAAGGTCGCGCATTTCTTCAGTGGCACCAAACTTTGCAAGATTGGGATAAATCCGCATAATTCGCCGTTCAATCAAAAACGCTAGCATTGCGTACGAAGAAATCGCAAAAACCGAATCGCAGCTGCGCTGGTGAAACGTCAGACGAAACACCCGCTTTGCTAGTTTTTGTAAATAGACTTCCGTCTCTTCATAGAAGACGCGACTCAGTCTGGCCTCTTTAGCAAGATCTTCATTCGACAGCGTCCACCGGGCTGCGCGAGCGCAGTCCTGAATCAGCTTCGTGTGACGAACTTCATCGTAAGCATGTCTGTGCGTCTCAGCACTCCAGTTATCATATGTCAGCGCCATCATCCAGGTCACGCCCATCAGCTCAAATAGCGAGACGCCCTCAAGAAGCGAGATGGCGGCAATCTTATCAGAATACAATGACAAGGGGAGGTCCGACTCCGCGACTGAAATTTCAATCACTTCGGGCTAACCTGAACTATACATTTAGCGAAATCTAGTACCTTGGCCTGATATGAAGAATGGCCCACATACCCAGTGACGCGGTTAGAAATCTCAACCGTTACGAGATATTCAATATCGGTAGAGCCGCTACTTGCGGGCGCTTCATAGAAGTCTGAAACAGAGTAGTTCGACGACCCGAGGTCCCATAAAGAAGATCGCTCAACGTATTTTGCGAGCGCTGTGGCCATCATTTCTCGTTTACATTCGACGGCTTCCAAACTTGGTGAAGGGGCCGCGACTGCTTGGCCGCCAATCAGAAGAATTCCTAAAGCTAAAACGGACTTCATAAAATCTCCTCGAAATTTACTTAAACGTGTTGTCAGCAGCGCTTACCCGCCGCAAAAGATGCCGGCTTCAGACGTGCAAGGTAAATGATTCTTCCGATGATTTCCCGAGATCTTTTTCAACCTGTAAAGTTTTTACCGCAAAGCTTTGGACGCAGGTTTTGATTCGCTGGTTCTGCTTAAGCAGACGTCCAACAGTTTGGCGATCTAGATAACAGTGCAAAAATGAAAAGGCGATAGAGCTTGCTTCAAGCAGCCTCTTTCAGAAATGTCCATGGTCCCGGGTGTGGTACCGGTCACCTGCGCCTTTGATGGGTTGGATTTCGCACCAGGAGTCCATTCGAATGGACGAGCCGACTGAGGTCACGCGGCCATCGATGAAACCAAAGAGCGGTGGCTTTGATGATCAGTTCGCGAAGTCTTCGCGCTTCATGTTATAATGCTTTCGATTTTTGAATGAGACTTCCAACGGCTCTGGAAGGCGAGTCAGAGGTGAGAGATCTCCATCTAAAAAGTTGGTAGAGCCGTAGAACATTACTTTGCTAAGATCTGTCAATCCTTCAATCGGTTTTAGCGAAGCGATGTCGCCGCATTCAACGATGAGAAGTATTCTCAGACGCTTCAGCGAAGATATGGGCTCAATTGAGCTCAATTTTTTGCAAGTGTTTATCTCAAGTTCCACCAACTGCGACAGCCGTTCCACACCAGCGAGTGAATCTAGATTCTTCGCTAGACCAAGTGTTAAACGGCGCAAGCCGTGGAGTTGAGAGATTCCAAATAGCGATTTGATACCAGTATTTTTGATCGAGAGCTCTTCAAGATCCTTCAGATTGGCAAACTCTTCGGAAGATGCTGTGGAATATCCACTTAAGAAGAGTCGTTTCAAACCGGAAACGCCAAAGATCGATGAAAATCCAGGCTGCCATTCAAGCGAACAATCCAAGAGATTTGGAAAACGCCTGAAATCGATATTATTCTTGGAGTAAGTCGAAAGCGAAAGATGAGTGAGACTCGTCAACTCTTGAATCGGCGAAAGATCAATTTCTCCGCCGCCGATCTGAATAACAGCCAACTCTTTTAACGAAGGGATATCGGAAAGGAACTTGAGGTTGCCGCGCCACCCTTTTGAGACATTCAGTTCAAGACCCGTGACGCTTCGCTCTCGAAGATGCGATACGATCTCTGGCGTCGTGTTCGACCGTAAAACCGCTTTACATCCATATGGCTCGTTCAAGAATTCGATTTCTTGCATAGTTAAAACTTATTATGGCCTCAAGAGTTTGTCCATAGATCTGCGTTTCACGACCGCTCTAGCGAGCAAAAATCTCGTTCTAAATGCGGCGAGATTTTTTCTGTTCCCTTCTCAGCGACGCAATTTCTCGGATCTCTTTCCGATCATTCCTTCCCAATCCCGAAATTTTAAGATCAACTCGTTTTGCCTTTTTGAAAGTAAGGCAGGATCACGACTTCGCTGCGGTGATATCGCTCGGCCAAGTCTTTTCGGGACCACTTTTCGATCCCGCGAAATGACGGTTGTTGCGAGCGGCGTTCTTGATCGAAAAAAGAACTCGCCGTATCGAACTGCGAGACTTCGTGGCCTGCCAGGCCAATCAGCAAAAAGTCGTTGAGCCTTTCGGATCAAGCGACTGGCTTCGAATGAAGTCATCGGCACACTTCGGCAGTTGCGGTCGGTGTTAAACCATCGCGGTCATAGAGGGACTCGACAAAAAATTCGAATGGACCATATGGCAAGCAGCAAGTCGGCTCTGGTCACCAGCGCGCGCCTTCCATCATTTAAACACGGCTGTCTCAAGAATTATCGCGATTGTCACCCATCATAAAAAACCGGTCTTGAGGAACAATGACTGGTCCGAAGGCGCGTGGTCGCGACTCAATGCTCAGTTTAGTTTCGTAGCCGGTTTCATCAACCGCCTGACTATTGACTGATAATATTCCGTCTTCGGAATACGAAATCTGATCTCCCGGCAACCCGATGACGCGTTTAATGTAGAACGTACTTTCGACTTTTGGATATCGAAACCCTGACGGTTTGGTGCCTGGGCCCCAACCGACCGCTACCCTAAATGCAGGGTCCCGGTCGGGGGTTCATTCCGTAACTAAGTTGGTGGACCTGACAGGGATCGAACCTGCGACCTGAAACATGCCATGCTTCCGCTCTCCCAGCTGAGCTACAGGCCCTCACTTTTAAAAGCGACGACCGGATAAAAATACGTCCGTAAAGCGAGTCCGTCAATCAACTTGAACTTTCTAAGTTTCTTGAGCGACGATGAGAGCTCGGATTGTCGCCGTAACTTTTCTTTTGGAGTCTTGAAAATGAATCAAGTAACTGGAGTTCGGATCCTTACATTTTTGGGAGCACTGATTTTAATCGGCTTGGTATCTTTCGTAGCGCTACCGCAGAACGCTGAAGCCAAAGACCTCTCGAACCGACTAGGACTCGGATTTAAGAATCAATCCAGCACAGAACTTCCCGGAATTGCGGTTCAATATTGGCCAGGTGCCGACTTAGGGCTTTCAGCCTCCCTTGGAATCGACACACAAACAAACAACTCTAAATTTGGAGCGATGCTCAAACTTTACCGAGTGATTTTTCCCGAAGACAACTTGAACTTTTACCTTGGCGCAGGCGCAGGAATTTTAAGCCTTGAAACTGCGGGAAACAATGAATCCGGATTTGAGCTAATGGGTTTCGCTGGTGTCGAGGCGTTTCTCGCAGGACTCGAAAATGTCGGGTTTAATTTTGAGTTCGGAACGGCAATTACGTCTATTTCTTCCGGTACCCGATTCCGAACTTTGGGTGATTCTCCGGTAAGAGCCGGCGTAACGTTTTATTTTTGATGCTCGGTTTTTCCTTTTTTTCAACGCCTCTTCTAATACCTCCTATAATCTACACCATTAGTTACTGGGCGAACCGCTACTAAAATCGAGTACGCCCGAATATTGAGAATCCTTGCCGGCAGCCGGTCTTGGGCCAAATGACTCACTCCCTGCTTCACTTTCTGAAATGACTTCCAAAACCAGTGGTCAAGTTGACACCTGATGTCACTCCTCCGATACTTGCGCGACGTTCCCGTGGACCCATTTTGAGACTTTCGCTAGATTCTGGGTCCAACGCGAAACGTGCAGCCGCAGTTGCGAGTTCAAACGAACTGCAACTCGACTGAAATTAAAAACAGGAAGCAAGCTTCGTAAAAGTTTGAAATTAACAATTTCTCGTGGGGACGAGACGAAACTTTGAATCAAACAGATCAAAGGTTTGAAAGTAAGGGAGACGGACATGGAAATGCTATCGAAAATCGCAACAGCCTTCGAACATGGTGGATTCTGGATGTGGCCAATTCTTGGTTTCCAACTAGCATCGATCGCAATCATGATTGAGCGCGCAGTTGCACTCTTCGGTAAACGAAAAGTCAGCCAAATGACTTTTGTTTCAACTTTTGAAGATGCTGTTCGCCGTGGCGAAATGGAAACCGTCATTCAAAAAGCGGAAGCTGCAAAAGCAACTTCCCCTGTGGCACGTGCTGTCTCTGCTGGTGCAGTAGTCGCACGGTCGTTTGGTGGTCGCGAGGAAATTCAAGGTAAAATGGATGAAGTACTACTTCACGAAAACGCACTCCTCGATAAACGAGTCGGCTTCCTGGCGATGCTTGGTAACGTTGCGACACTGACTGGTCTGCTCGGTACGATCACGGGTATGATCAAATCGTTCGCTGCCGTATCTTACGCAAACCCAGCAGAGAAAGCTTCTTTGCTCGCGGCCGGGATCGCAGAAGCAATGAACGCGACCGCGTTTGGTCTTATCGTCGCCATTCCCGCACTTGTTGCCTTCGCTGTTCTTCAAAACCGCGCGAACGTTTTGGCGGACGATATGAACCAAGCGGCTCTGAAAGCATTTAACTGGTTGAGCTATTCTTTTGATCCAATCACGTCGAAAGCTCAGGCTAGCAAAGCTGCTCGTCATCCAGAAGCGAACGCTTAAACGTTCGTCTATTCGCGCTGAAATGTGTCTCGTCGTGAAGTGCGACGAAACCTGACTTGGAGTGAGAAGATATGAGCAAGAAGCACAAGCATCTCGAGTTCGAAATTAACCTGATTCCTGCAATCGATCTTTTGTCGGTTTGTATCTGCTTTCTTCTTTTGACGGCAGTCTGGCTTCATGTTGGCGCGCTTAACGTCAAGCAAGCGGTCGGTGGTCAACCGGCCAGCGAAACTGCGAAGAAGCCAACTGTTTGGGTTCAGATCAATGGCCAAGGGGATGTGGCTCTCGATGTCCGCGACGCCCGTGTCCCGGCGAAATTGGCAAAAGCAAAAGTACCAGGAAAAGAAGGTAAGCCCGATCTTGAGGCCTTAAAGGCATTGGCTCTGGAACTAAAGTCGGCTGAGCCGACGCTAACCACGGTACTGATTCAGCCACAGGCCGCAACAGTATATGAGGCCATTATTGATGTGATGGACTCATTCAAGAAGCAGGGAATGATCGACCTAGGAGTTTCGCCGCTCTAAAGCGGCGAGGGGATTGATAATGTTAAACAACAGTATTGTTAAAATGTCGGCCTTCCATAGCATCATTCATGAGTCATCTGTATTGGCTCCTGAGGGTGATAAGAAGCATCGGAATATTGTCGCAGATTTGCTTCTAACGGCGCTGATTGATGCGTTTTCGATTCTCGTTATTTTCCTTCTGATGAGCTTCTCGTCAACTGGCGAACTTTTGATGGTAGGAAAAGGGATGGAGCTTCCGAAAGCGAGTGGCGACACGCTTGAGCGAAACCCAGTTGTGAAATTTGAAGAGGGAAAGCTCTTTCTTGAAGATAAAGAAGTGACGCCTAACAGTTTGGTTCAGGCACTTTTGGATCTCCGTAAAACTCATCAAGAAAATCGTCCAGGAGAGCCGTTCCCTGAGCAGTTGACTGTTCAGGCGGATCGTCGCGCGAAGTTCGAACAGCTAAGTGCCATTGTTCAGGCATCGGCCCAAGCGGGCTTCAGTGATATCAAGTTTGCCGTCGTGATGAAGTGATTGGCGAAGTCGTGATTGAAAAGGGGGCGTCGGTGGCGCGAGGGACAAGCAAAAATCTAAACAGCTTAGGTATTAGCGGCATCGCAAAGTCTTTGGCTGTCGTGACCATTTTGGCATTGGCATTTGAAGCAAAAGCCCAGTTGGCTGATGCGAAGACGCGAGATTTACTAATTAACAAATTAACTCAAGTCTACATGACGTTGGCGCCTGCCGATTCGGCGCGAACCCCTCTCACTACGCGCTTGGCGGATCTTCACGCGGAACGGGCGCGCCAAGAGGCGATGGCCGAACTCCAGGCGGGTTGCACAGTATGCAATGCTGGCACAGAAGATCGAAAAAAGGCACTTCGTTACTACCAAGAAGTATTACCGAAACTCAATGATTCTCAAGTTGCAAAAGTACTTCCTCAAGTTGGTCATCTCTACCAAATGACGGGACAAGAGAAACTCGCAGTTGAGACTTACGAAAAAGTCATCAAAGACGGTAAGCAACCAGAGGCTGTGGCCGAAGCGCATCTGTCGCTTGCGGAACTCGGCTTCAAAAAACGCGATTTCGAATCGGCAAAATCCCATTACGGAAAAGTGCTCAGCATTCCCCAATCTAGTTCGAAGGGTTTGGCAGCCTACCGCATAGCTTGGTGTGAATTTAACCTCGGTAACTTAGAAGCCTCAATTTTAGGATTAAAGAAAGTATTAACGACGCCCGAGTTGTCATCAAGAAGTGCTACCGGCGGAGTGGTTCAGGTTGACAAGCAATTCCAAGAGGAAGTTTCTCGAGATCTCGCAACTTTTCTCGCACGTCGTCCTGTTACTTCCGACGATGCGAAAATGTTGTTCGATCTCAGTCCTGAAACCGTGAAACTTCCGAACGTCATCTATTTGGCGGGTGAAACTGAACGACTTGGTCAAGGAAAGAGTGCCATCGCTTTATGGCGTTTTGCTCAAGAGCGGCAGTCAAAGCCTCGCCTAAAAGTAGAGGGTCATATCCGGATTGCTCAGCTTGAAATGGAGCAGAAAAATCCCAGAGCTGCTGGGCAGGAATTTGATCTGGCGATGAACCTTTGGGGAACTGCGATTGGGACTTCACCAGAAACTCAAGCTGACGACCAGGTTAAAGAAATGAAAGCTCGTCTTCGGAAGCTTGTCCTCGACTGGAATCGCGCAGAGAAAAAAGCGCCTTCGGACGAACTTTCGGCTGCGTACAAAGCCTACCTTTCGACCTTTCCTGAAGAAGCAGATATGACCGTTTGGTCCGCTCAGGTTGGCCGTGAACGAAAAGAATTTGCTAATGCCGTTGCTCTTTACAGTCGAGGCGCGCAGCTTTATTCGGCATCCGCTAAATCTGCCGTTAAAGCAGAAGACAAAAAAGGGGAGATAGAAGGTCTAGAAAATGCTCTTCTTGGAGCCATCGAAACTGCTGAAATTTCAAAAGACAATGCTCTATTGGTTAGTGCCTACGATTCTTATCTGACGCTCTCACTTGATAAGAAACGCGAAGTAGAGGTTCTTTACCAGAAAGCCAACATCGCCTACCAAAACCAGGAGTATCCAGCCGCGTCTGAGCAAATGCGCGCAATCGCATTTATGACGGCTGCGAAATCCCCTGATGCTTTAAAAGTGAGAATGCAAGCTGCGGATCTCGCATTAGACGCCCTTGTCCTTATGAAAGATGATGAGAAGATTGAAAAGTGGGCGAAGGACTTTGCGGGATTATTTCCCAAAGAGGCTCCGGAGTACGCGAAAGTCGCGCGAAAGTCGGTATTGACACAGTCGGCGGCGTTGGCGTCCAAAGCAACGGAAGGTGCTGCCGCAGTTGATCTCGAGAAGGCATGGATGGTGCTTTCACGTTTTGATCTTTCAACGACGACGCCAGAAGACAAGGTCGCATATTTAAAGAATCGCCTGATCCTCGCCGAGAAAACCAAGCGATTTGCAGAAGCTCGTGATTCTGCTGACCAACTTCTCAAGCTTGCCGGAACTTCAGCAGAAGACAAGCAGTACGCTTTGTCGCGCAAGGCGTGGCTGGCTGAGCTTATTCTTGATTTCGATACCGCTCTCAATGCGACGGAACAAATTCTCCCAACCAAAGACGTACCTGAAGATCAAAGGCTGTTAAAACTTGCTATGTACGCTGATCTTGCGAATAAAGACACGCGTCCGTATCTTTCGAAATATCTTGGAGTTTCCAAGGACGAGGATAAACAGCTGACAATCGCCAGCCAACTTGTCCGAGAGGCAAAAGAGCCACTGAAAGAACTCGATAAACAAAAGTCAGTTCTGCTGAAAAAGCCGGAACTTTACGGCGAAATTGCTTTAGAAATTGCCGCGAAACTTGAAAAGGTTGAAATCGCAAAAGCGGCTCTGACTCAAAAAGGTATCGTTGGTACGAACCCTGGTCGCCTACTTTCTCGCATGGTGATTTTGGATGAAGTTTCGATTCAGAAAGCGAAATTCGCGGCACATGTTATCGATGGCTCTAATCAAAAGAAGTTAGCGTCGACGCTCAAAGCTCGTATCGCGATGATTGAATCTTTGGAAAAGACAGCCGGTAAGGCCGTCGAAAGCGGAGATTGGACGACTCAATTGGTGAGCCTCGATTTCCTCGCAAAAGAGTCGGAGCGTTTTTATTCTGAAATTCTCTCTCTTCCAATGCCAGCCGGCTTATCGCCAGAGGATGAACAGCAATACCTTGGTCTCTTGTCCCAACAAGCTGCGCCCTATCAGATTAAAGCTCAAGACGTGAAGAAAAAGGTTGAGGAGTTCTGGGCCAACAAGTCGGCAGTTCAAGCGTTGGAGAAGTCTCTTGTTTCGTCAACGGGCGCACTTCGGTCGCTCGTCGTTAAAGAAATTAAGCTTCTTGCGTCGGTTGCGCCGGACACTTCTAAAGCTGAACTTGAAACATTGGCAAATCGACCCGAAGCGAACGCAGCACTTAAGCCGAACCTCGCACAAATTGAGCAAGCACGACAAGCTGTTCGCGAAGAGCCTTTAAGTACCGCTCGTCTTGAGGCGCTGCTTGGACTTGAGCGCCAGGCTGGACGCGTTGGAATGGTTTCGTATCTAGAGGGGCGAATTCAAAATGCCGGTGCATCAGCTCCGGCGACGACAGGGGGTTCAAAGTGATGAAATTCGGTAAAGCATGGTTGCTTGTATTTGTGTTCGTAGCACCGGTTTTCGCAATCATCGCACAAGATGCTGGCGCACAAGATGCGGCAGCAACATCCAAAAAGAAAAAGTCGACGGAAGTCAGTTTCGACGATGTTTTGGTTCAAGGTAAATATCATTTTTCAGACGAAGCGGTAACAACAGTGGAAGACGATAAAATTCTTGATGCCCTCTTAGGGGTCCGCACGGACTTCAAAGATAGGGTTAAGAAGTCGACTTCAAGGCAGTAGTCGCCGGTAGCTATTTGAACGGTTTCGAACGAAGTTTTGCGGAGATTGAAATGGAAGCAAAGAAATTAGCACTAGAAAATTTGGATGGCGTTGTCGTTCGCACTTTGGCTTGGCCAAGCGACGAGTCGGACGTGCTCACAGTCATTCGCCGCAAAGATACTCGCCGTGTCGAACTTATGACGACGTTGGCGGGATTAAATGCCGAACGCATCGAGTTCGAAACGCTAGGTACCATTGATCGAAAAGATCTGGAAACAGGGATGATCACGATTGCTGGCATCGGCCGACTTGTTCCAACTTCGCCAACTTCGCGAACTTTGGAAAACGTTCGGTTGCGACAAGACTCGGACAATCTTTGGCGCGGGTCGGTTGGTGCCGTTTTGATGGGTGCGATAATCTTCATGTCGGTTTTGGCCTCACGACCGAAAGACAACCCGAAGATCGAACAAGAATTGAAACAGCAGGTCGTGCAAATCATTAAGCGAATTCAGGTGAAACCGCAGCCAGTGCAAAGCAAAGTTTCTGACACACGCACGGAGACGCCGAAAGAAACGACGAAAGTTGTCAACAAAGCTGCATCGATAAAACGAATGGGTGCGCTTGCTGTTTTTGGTCAGATGAAAAATGGAGCCCAAAAAGGTGGAGTGAATCTCGGAGCAGTTAACACCACTGCAGGACCTGGTTTAGGTGGAAACGCCGGCTCTGGGGGCGTTCAAACTTCAATTTATGGCAAGGGCCTCGTTGCGGCACCCCTTGGCGCCGGAGGCAATATGCAAGGTGGCGGCGGGTATGGCACCAAAGGTAAAGGCGGGGGACAGGCCGGTTACGGCCAGATCTCTCTCGTCGGTTCCGCAGGTACAGCACCAATTCCACTTGGTCGTGAGGCGATTATCGGTGGTGGTCTTGACCGCGATCTTATTGCGGATGTCATCAATCGAAATCTTGGACAGATCCGTTTTTGCTACGAGCAGGGTCTGCAAGGCGATCCGGCGTTGGCTGGACGGGTAGCAGTTGATTTCACGATCGGCGGTAACGGCCAAGTGAAGGTTGCAAACGTAGGCTCAACAACTTTGAATTCCAAGCTTGTTGAAGATTGCATTCTACTTCGTTTGAAAACTTGGAAGTTTCCACTGCCCGAGGGTGGAGCTGACGTAAAGGTATCTTATCCATTTGCACTTCGCCGTACGGGCCAGGGCTAAACGGTAGAGCGCAAGTGTTAGCGATTATGGGTAAAATGGGTTTTGATAAAAAGGGGATCTTCAATATGTCACTTTCAAAGAAAATTGCCCGAACAAGCCGCGTGATAGCGGCCATGTTTGTTGTTTCGGCGGCGATCGGCTGTTCGGTCAATCAGGACCCATTTGAAGAAAAATCAGACCAGATTAAAAACGGCGTCCCGCCAGAATTGGATAAAGAACCGCCAGTTCCGAAACCGCTTGCAAGCGATGCATTGCGAATTGATGCATTGGACTTCTACACTTTCAAGGAAGAAGTTGAAGGGGAAATTTCAATTTCAGGTCGTGTATTGACCGCTAATCCTCAGTTTGAGCTGACGATTGATTCCACGAGTCTTAAAGATTTCCCTGGCGCTGTGTTTGACGGAAAAACCGGAGTTTTCAAATGGACGCCGCCTCGTGAATCAACGGGCCAAGAGTATGGTATCCCGAAGCGCTTAGTTGTTCGTTTAACTGCGCCGTCGCCAGTCGGTGGAGCGATTATCGGAACGACCAAAGCCATTTTGGTGTACGTTACGCGCTCGGAAGTTGATCCGCAAATTTTGACTACCGACGATCTCGTTCGAACCCCTGTGCGAGAAGGTGAATTGAGAAAATTCACTGTGACTGTTCGCGATCCAGATTCACTTGATGTCGATGGGTTGCGCCCGCGTCTTGTAGCTGTTCCAGCTGTCCGAGGTCCATCTGATGTGTCGGGTTTGATCTACATGCAGGAACCGACATCGAGTACTGATCTGAATCCCGTCCAAGATCCAATGGATAAAAAGAAGTGGATTTTTAAAATGGTCGTCGATCTCCGCGTGCCCACCGACATGCGCGGTCGCGATTTCACTCGCGCTCAGGATAAATTCAAGTTTGGTTTACAAGTGACTTCACGCTTCGGCCGCGTTGGGTACAAAAACGACGGCGAGGTGATGATTTGGACTGACATCATGAAGCCGGAAATCAGTTGGTTCAGCCCGATTGAAGTCATTGCTGGCCAAGAAAACGTAGTGCAATTCACAGTCTTTGATCCCTACGCTGAGGGTAAGCTGACTGTAAACTTCCAGACTCGCATTGACCAGTTACCAGGTTCTGCGATCAGCAAATGTATCCCCGCTTCGCGCGAGGGAAATATTCTCTGCACAATTAGCTGGAAACCGCTCGCGACGACAACAGGAGACTTCAAAGTTGATATCGAAGTTATCAACCAAAGTAAGATCCCTGGTGATATCAAAATTCAAAAAGAACTTTTCCAACGCACGTTGAAAGTAAAAACTATTCCGGTTGCTCCGCCAGTCGTGCCAGCGCCACCAGTGGCGCCTGCTCCAGTCGAGCCAGCGCCAGTGGCGCTTGCTCCAGTAGCTCCTGTGGTAGAGACGCCAACAGTTACGCCTGCGGTTAATTAATTAAGAGAGAATGAGGAATTATATGAAAAGTTCAAACAGCCTTACCAAAGCTCTCTCGATAGCGGCGACCCTGATGCTAGCAACTTTGACGGTTGAAATTTCGGCGGCGGCAGATCTTCTAAAAGACTTCGATACCCTTGGTGGTAACGATGTTCTGCTGGAAAAAGCTCAAGCGCTAAATCCAGACGCACAAATTCGCATCGTCCAGGACCGGGTTGTCAATCGACGACGACGACTGGAACTTTCGCCTGAGTTTTCTTCTGTAATTGGCGGCGATGCCTACAACACGACGTCAAACATCGGTTTGAACGCTCACTATCACTTCACTCCTCAGTGGAGCGTGGGACTTAAGTATAACTACTCGTTCAATCAATTGCGCCAAGAGGGTGAGTACCTCCTTACTGACACTTCGATCAATGGGAAGGCTCAGATCCCACAAATCGACTTCCCTAAGCAACATGCGATGATGGTGATCAACTGGTACCCCATCTATGGGAAAATGAATTTGTATGATCTAGGCGTCGTTCATTTTGATGTTTATGCCCTCGCAGGTGCCGGACAAATGGAGCTCAAATCTGGTCCCACAACCTCCTACACCGGCGGTGGCGGGATTGGTTTCTGGGTCTCTCAGCATCTTTCGACTCGCTTAGAGCTTCGCTATGAAGGTTACTCGGCGAAGCGTTTTACCGGTGATACGAATATGAATACGACTGTTGCAGGTATTCAGATCGGCTACATGCTATGAAATTGCGTAATGCTTTAAATCGGAATTTTCTAAATGGTTTCTTTATCCTAAGTGTTTCGCTAGTTTCCGGGCTGGCTCCTGGAATAGCAATTGGCCAAAACGGCGAGGCGACTGCCAACCAAGAGGATGAGCTACTGAATATTCTTGGTGGCCAAGGCCCTTCGGCGGCTAAATCAAAAGATGGCGAAAGCCTTCTTGCGAAAGCGATCAAGGCCGCACAAGGGAATGTATCTGCCGAGCAAAATATATTTCTCCAATTCTTTGATTCAGGTGATTTTGAGAAGTCGCTCTTTCAATGGCCCGCGGCCTTTGAGGGTAGTTCTTTTGCGAAGACACCTTCTGGGCAGGCGCTGAACGCACTTGTGCTTTTTAAAAACGGCATTCAGGTGACGTCACTTGAAATGCTACTCGCGATCGAGAATCCAAAACAAATTGATGAATACATTCTGCAAAAGTGGCGTGAAGCTGCTCCAGACAATGCGCCTGTGTGGGCTGCGATTAATACAGCAACATGGAACAATGGCTGGACTGAAGTCTTTGGAATCGGAGCCGAAGTTCGAGTGCGCGGACGGCAGGTCTATACTGCTGACCAAGCGGAACTCGTAAAAGAATTGATCAAAAAGACTCAGATCGACACGCGCGAACGCGCTTGGCTGTCTTGGCAGTTGGTGATTGCCTTGGCTCAAGGAGACGACGCCGGTCTCGCTGGAAAAGCTTTGGCGGTTTTAATGAAAGCCCCCAACAATCCAGTTAGCCAGGATTTAATGACGATGACAGCGGCAAGACTTCTTTTCCAAAATGGCTTTTTGGATGCAGCTTCGAATTACTATCAAAAAATTCCTAAGGCCTCGGACTATTGGTTTGATGCTCAAGAAGAGTTGGCTTGGGCTCAAATCCGGAAGGGTGAGCCGCAGAACGCGATTGCGGTTACTAAAACTCTCGTCGCTCCAGCTTTTAGTTCGCAAGTCGGCCCAGAACCTTTCTTCTTACGATCCTTAGCGCAGTTGAAAGTCTGTGATTATCCATCTGTCGTAAGTACCTTGAACAGCTATCGGGAGCGATTCAAGCCACGTGCGACTGAACTGACGAAGCTGACAGAGTCTGCAAATACTCCAGCGGTTGTACGATTGATCGAGCGACTTAAAAAAGGTCCTGCGAAGTTGACTGATCTAGGCACTGACGCTGCTTTGCTTCCTCGATTCGTCACAAGAGATGCGGCTCTCGTGCAGAACGTTTTGACTGAGAAAGCTCTTGAAGGCGAGTCGAAACTAGCGGGAGAATTGTACGCACGATCTCTGTCTGGTGGAACGGCACAAGTAGGGTTCCAGGCGCGTCTCGAAGCCTTTAAAAAAGCAGTTGAAACGCGAACAGTCGCTGCGCGTTCCGCGACTTATGGTCGTGTGAAGTCGCTAGCTGTTGAAGAACTCGCAGAAATTTCGGCGATGCTTCAAAAGCTTCACATTGTTGAAGCCGAACTCCTCCAACAGATTTCAATCGCCGATAGAGTGATCTCAGCAACTCAAGGCCGTACGTCGACCAAAGCCGGCACCACAGGAAGCCAAGCGAAAGACAAAGTTTGGTTTCCAGCAGAAGGCGAGACTTGGTTCGATGAATATGCGAACTACAAAGTCGACATCAAAAAAGGTTGCGCGGCCGCAAACACTTCGAAACCGGCGACGGCTAAACCTTAAGGGGGACTCGTGAAACGATCTTATGCAGTTTCAGTTTTCACGGTGATGGCTACATCTATCGCGCTCATGATGAGTGCCTGCTCACCAGCGTCTCCAAAATTAGTCCCACTTCCGTTGGTGAAAAAGGAACGGGTTCGCAACACGGGCGGATCAAAAGTTTCTTTTAATCGCGCAGTCGATATTTTGTTCGTCGTGGACGATTCTGGGTCGATGGGTGAACATCAGACGAGTTTGGCGCAGAACGTAAAGCTATTTACCCAAGGGATTTGGGCGAATCAAATCTTGGATTTTCACATCGCTGTTACGTCTTCCAATATGGACTCTGATCCGTATCAGCCCAAACCGGGCTATGGGTGGAAGGGTGAGCTGAACGGTGTAACAAAGTACGTGACTCGAAACACCCCCAACGGGCAGCGAGAGCTCGAATCTAATTTGTTAATTGGCACCGAAGGTTCCGGAAGTGAGACTTTCTTTACTCCGGTTAAGGCTGCTTTGACGGCTCCGATGGTTCAAGGTCCGAACAAAGGATTTTTCCGTCAAGATGCTTATCTTGCGGTGATTTTCGTTACCGATTCTGATGATCAGTCGAACCTCAATGCCCAGGATTTCTTTAAGTTTTTGGTTAATTTGAAAGGTGGCGACCCATCGAAGGTCATCGCCTACGGAGTTTATATTCCGAACGTCGATAAGACCTGCAATCGATCGAGCGAAAATCTGCCGAACAAGCTCGAGGAGTTTTTTGGGTTGGCAAAGGCGCAAACTCTTGGTCTTTGTGATCCAGATTATGGAATGAAGTTATCGGAACTTGGGGCAGACCTGGTTCGTCGTGTCGGGAGCGTGCTTTACTTGTCGCGACCACCGCAACCCGATACGATCTTCGTGACGTTTGGTTCACAAATGCTGCCGAATGATCCGAAAAAAGGTTGGGTCTTCGATCCAGTTCGGAATGCCTTGGTTTTTGGAGATGAAATTGATCTTCAGCCAGAACCACAGGGAACTCAGGTGGACGTCGACTTCACAGCAGCTGCCGAATTTGATGGGGTAGAATAGAATGGCAAATGTAAAGGTTCATGTTTCGCAACAGGCACCGGCACCAATCGGACCTTACTCTCAGGCTGTTGAAGTGAACGGCCTCATGTTTTGTTCTGGCCAAATACCCTTGGATCCAGTTTCAGGGGCGATGGTTGGCAACACGGTCGGCGAGCAAGCCGAGCAGGTTATGGCCAACATAAAGGCTGTACTTGGATCGGCGGATCTTACTTTGGCAAGTATCGTCAAAACGACGATCTTCCTCACTGATATGGCTGATTTTCAAGCAGTCAACGAGGTCTACGCGAAACACATGGGCACTACTAAGCCGGCTCGTTCGACAATCGCGGTGCTCGCACTTCCAAAGGGTGCGAAAGTAGAAATCGAAGTCCTCGCAGCTCGGTGATAGTCCGATGATTTCGAACTGGCAGCCCGCCACAGGCTGGATTAAGAGGCGGCGCCTTGAGCTCCTGGCAATCTTTTTTATCGTAAGCCTGCTTATTGGCTGGCGAACATATGTCGAGATTCAAGCGGTTGTACAGACACCCATTCATTCTTGGGTGCTTGATCAAAGCGCTGACTGTGCTGTCGTCCTTACCGGCGGGTCTGGTCGTGTGAAGGAGGGGATGGATCTCCTTGCTAGGCGAGCAGTGAGGAAACTCATTGTATCGGGGGTCAACCCACAAGCCGAGTGGCGGGAAATTTTCCCGAACTGGGCATACTATCAAGACGTCCAGGAATCCGATATCGTTTTAGAGCGTAGATCGCGAACGACATTCGGGAATGCACAGCAAACTTTGGCAGTTGTCGAAGCTTTGGGTTGCCGTGATCTTCTGGTGATCACTTCGCAGCTGCATTTACGTCGGGCGCTTAGAACCTTTCGCGCCGAGTTTGAGGACCGTATGCCAGTCGATGGCCGCGCTGTCGCAGCTGGACCTGGCGACTCTGACTTAGGAGAGGTTTTGGTCGAGGTATTTAAGTCGCTCTTTTATGGACTCTGGGCCTACTAGACTTAACGGTCAGGCCATTTATGGCGAAGAGACGGGTGATGAATGCTCTTCTTCGACATGCAGATTCTATTGGCGCTGGTTGCTTTGATTTCTTCCGGTACATCCATTCACTTGGAGTGCTCGCTTATCTCAGCATTCGTTCTGCCTTCTATACCGCCAATGTCATGAAATCGGCCACGGGTATACCTGCTCTTCATGGCCTTCGGCAGGTCTTTGCTGTGGTATCTGCGCAAATTTATTTTACCGGTTGGCAGGCAATGCCACTGATCACCGTTCTTGCGTTGGCAGCAGGCGGCGTATCCATTCTTCAGTCCTCCGCGCAGCTTTCCCTGGTCGGTGGAACTGGAATGCTTGGCAATGTCATGGTGATGATTATTGTCCGTGAACTTGCTCCTTTGATTACCGCGCTCATCGTGATCGCGAGATCTGGGACGGCGGTTGCCAGTGAAATCGGAAACATGCGGGTTAATCGAGAGATCGAAGCTTTAGAAGTGATGGGAATTAACCCATTGTCCTATATCGTATTCCCTCGAGTTGTCGGCGGCGTGATTAGCGTTGTCTGTTTAGCCTTTTATTTTGATGCGATCGCGCTGGTCGGCGGGTTCTTTGTTAGCCGAGCACTTCACAATCTGCCGTTTGCGTTTTATTTCGAATCGCTTTCGAACGCTTTTACCGCGTCGGACCTGATCCTGTTTGCTGTTAAAAACGGATTTTCTGGCCTGATCATTTTTGTGGTTGCCTGCTTTCAAGGGTTGTCGGTGCAGATGAGCTCGCATGAGGTTCCACAGGTAACTACGAAAGCTGTTGTTCATTCGATCATCGCAGTGACGTCGTTTAACTTGCTTGTGTCGATCGTGTTTTATTTGAACGAACTTGCAAGATTAGGCCTTATATGAAGTCGGGGAATTATATGAAAATCGATCCCGGCGTTCGACTTGGGAATTACAAGATTACGGATTACGAATTGGAACATTTGAGCTTCAAGTACGCGGCAGGCGGCTTAGTTTTCGATGACGTTTCAATGCATCTTCCTATCGGTCGAATCATGCACGTGACTGGTCCCTCAGGACACGGTCAGTCGACGTTTCTAAAAATTTTGGCGCTCCTGAGTACGCCGATAGCTGGAAAGATCCGAGTCAATAGCCAGCCTGTTAGCGAAATGACTTTCGAAGAGTTTCTTCCTTGGAGAATTGAGATTGGCTACACGTTCGAAGGCGGTGGCTTACTTGCAAATCGAACATTGGAAGAGAATCTAATTTTGCCGCATTTGTATCATAATCTTTCTGAGCCCGATGACGTGAAGGAATCCATTCGAAAGATTGCAAAACGATTCAAATTTGAGGCTTTCTTGGACCGTAGACCCGCAATGGTGTCCGGTGGCTTAAGGAAACTGATCACAATCTTGCGTCCAGTGTTGTTGAGGCCAAGCTTCCTCTTAATGGATGATCCCTTTTCGGGATTGGATCCCGATACTTCTCGTGAGCTTGAAAAACTAGTCTTGGAGCTGAGATCGAACTCTGAAATAGAGACCATTTATTTTACCTCTCGGGACGAAACTTGGCCCGGGCGGTTAAGCGCTCAATCGCTTTGGGTTGAGAACGGAAAACTTGAAATTCGTGAATTTAAAAAAGCAAGTGGAGGGCTGTGATGAAGGTCAAATTCAATCGATTTGAACGAGTGGCTGGGATCTTCGTTTTGGTCGCTTTTTCGGGAATATTGGCGTTTGGAGTCGCTGTCGCTATACAAAAAGGTTTTTTCGAAAAGAAAGTCACTTTGCAAACCGCTCTTGAAAGTGCAGATGGTGTGCGCGAAGGAACCGCGGTCACTATGCAGGGTCTTCGAATTGGGCAGGTGGAGTCCGTCGAACTAGTTTCTGCACAAGAGGTGAAGGTCACCTTCAAGATGAGTCACAAGTATTTAGATAAAGTCCGGGCCGATAGTGTCGTTCGTGCGATCCGTCCATTTATCATCGGAGAGAAGTCTTTAGACGTTACAATCGGAAGTAGCGAAGCCGCGCCTGCTGTCGAAATGGCGATGTTAAAATCCGTACCGACAACTGACATTATGGATTTGATTAGTGGGCGGACACTTGGATCTTCGGTCGAAATGCTTGGCCGAATGGCTGAGAACTTAAAATTTGTTGCTGAGGCATTTGTAGATCCGAAGCGGTCGCAAGCCCTGGTGCGAATGTTCGATGACCTTTCTCCTTTGTTGCGAAATGCTTCCAGCCTTACGGGTGAAGCAAACGGCTTGCTGAAAGCGGTTAACAAAGACAAACAGTTAGTGACAGTCGTGAACAATCTCGTTGCGATTACGAGCGAGGTCCACAAGGCGATGCCGGAAGTAACAAAGCACTCGCCTGAAATGCTCGGCCATTTGTCAAAAATCGCAAGAAACATGGCGGTGCTTACAGACGAACTACAGAAGACACTGCCTATAATGCAAAAGCTAGCGCCAGAAATTCCTCGAGCAAGCGAACGCGCGCTGGAAGCCTTGGATGAAACGGTTGTTACTCTTAAAGCTCTTCAGAAATCATTTCTTTTGCGTGGCTCTGCCGCAGAGGTGCGTGAAGAGGAAGCGTTAAGTCGTGCCGCCAACGAGAAACAAAAAGAAAAACAAACAGAGAAGCAAAATGAATCGCGAGTTCCTGCCGCCGAAGGTGCGACGCCGTGACCGAAGCCCGTACCGCAATAGATACAACTGATCTCGGGCAAACTCTGGTTGAGAGAGCGGTCGACGTCCATCATATCGACGGAATTGAAATCGTATCTCGTTGGTATCATTCGCCGAGGGACTGCGATCTTATGGTCTGGTTGGATTCAGAAAATGAATTGATTCGATTTCAGTTTAATATTTCCGGACAAGTTGTTGACTGGAATCGTGCGAACGGCTTTCGAACTGGCCTCATTGTCGAGATCGAATGCACTGGTGGTGTTGAAAGCACGGAGAGCGTCGGTCGGCCATTAGAGTGTACCACAGCTGAAACGATTCGGTATGACCAACAGATTGCGATTTCTGCCGTAAAGTTGGCGCAAGCTGTTTTTCTAGCAGCAGACTCGATCCGGCCCCATTGGCGAGAGCGGGTTGTGCGGCTATTAAACTATGACGAAGTCGTCCCTTTGAGAGCGACTGTTAGCGCAAGTCGGCGAGCACATCGTTCGAGGTTCTGGCGCCGCCTTCGCGGTTGGGTTGCAGGCGTATAACCCTTGATGTCTAGTTCGAGATAAGTGAAGATTATCCCATTAAATGCTTGAGCTAGATTTTTTCAAACAGTTTCTTCTCAGTCGTCGCGCCGGTTCTTTGGTGAGAACAATTGCATGGCTTTCTATCGTGAGTGTTTCCATCGGGGTTTTTGCGCTGGTGGTTGTCGTTAGCGTGATGAATGGGTTTCATGATTCCATCCGAAAGCGACTCCTGGCTGCAGAGCCACACTTAGTTGTAAATTTGGCTACTGCCCCGAGTTCTGGCTTTGGGATATCTGATCAAGCCTTCAATTTTGTAAAAGCTGAGGGTGGAGAGTTCGACCTCATCGACCGGCAAGATGTTGTTATTCGCACTTCTGACGGCGTGTTTTCAGGAGCCGAGGCGAGGGGACTTGAAGCTACTGCGATCGCTAGGCTTGTTCGTGCCGTCGACGAGGCGAACCAAACCGAAAAGCCTTCAAGCTACGATATTCCAAAATCTGAATCAGATTTCTTAGAGATGGCGCCAGGCGAGATTATGATGGGTGCTGAACTTGCTCGCGGTCTTGGAATTTTCGAGGGTGATCGTATTACCGTCATTGCTCCAGAGGCTTTGCTGCTTCCGCCCGGCGAGGCGCCTCGCTTTGAACGCTTGACGGTGAAGCGTCTTTTGACGACCAACGTAGCGGATTTAGATGGAAAACTATTTCTTTATTCTCGGAATAAGTCGCTGAAGGGTTTAGGCGCGACAGCTTCCAGGAGAACAGATGTCGAGATCTGGCTGAAGCAAGCGGCAAGCGCACGAAGTTTAAAGAGCGAAATCCTGGCACGCGATGCAAGTCTTACGGTTCAAAACGTTCAAACTTGGGAAGAGCGGAACTCAGCGTTGTTTCATGCGCTTAGGTTAGAGATATTTTCGATTGGATTGTTCTTGTCCTTATCGACAATGATTGCGGGATTCTCCATTGTAACGGTCCTCCTCATCCTGATCACACAGAAACGAAAAGAAATTGGCTTGTTAATGAGTATGGGATTATCGCGAGTTAAAACTCGCCAGCTGTTTACCCGTCTTGGAATGCTCCTGAGCTCGGTGGGGATTTTGTCGGGGGCTTTGTTAGGCGTCGTAGTCTGCCTTTTTATCGATTCGTTGGATACTTCGATTTTGCCTGAATTTTACTACGATACGACTATTCCCGCGAAACTTAATCTGTGGTTTGTCTTCGGCGTCGTCGCTTTTGCGATGTGTTTGGCTTTTTTGGCTAGCTATATTCCGGCAAGAAGAATTACTGAACTAGAGCCAGCCGACGCGCTTATGTCGCGACATCGAAATCGCGAAGCGCATCTGTAAGCGAAGTTTTCAAGTTGGTGGATTCTTTTCGTGTTCCGATAATCAACGCACACGGAACGCCAAACTTTCCAGCGGGAAATTCCTTTTCGGTCGTGCCGGGAATGACGACCGAGTTTTTTGGCACCCTTCCTTTGAGAACGACCGGTGACTTTCCACTGACATCAATAATTTTCGTGCTCCCCGTGATCGTTACTCCCGCACCGATGACCGCGCCTTCTTCAATGTGAACGCCTTCAACGAGTATCGCGCGCGAACCAACGAAAACATTGTCTTCGACAATCACAGGCGAGGCCTGTACTGGCTCCAAAACGCCGCCGATGCCTACGCCACCAGAGAGGTGAACGTTTTTTCCGATGAAGGCGCAAGATCCTACTGTAGCCCAGGTATCAACCATTGTTCCGGATCCGACCCTCGCGCCGATATTGACATACGAAGGCATAAGAATAGCTCCGGATTCAATGAAGGCACCTCTTCGAACTAGGGCGTGCGGAACGACGCGAACTCCTTCTTTGCCCGTCCATTTTTTTAAAGGAATTTTGTCCACGAAGTGAAAAGGGCCAACTTCAATTAACTCCATTTTCTGAAGCCGGAAATAAAGCAGTATCGCTTTTTTTGCGGATGCGTTGACGAGCCATTTTCCGTCAGTTTGCTTTTGAACAACCGCCGTTTCACCACGATCCAAGCCCGAAACTACGGCTTCAACCTCGCTAGTGAGCTTTGTCTTTTCGTTGTCACTGAGTTTTGCGAAGAGTTCGGGGGTGTCATATACTTGAGAGATAAAATCTTGAGTCATGATTGAAGCACTCCTGTGATTCAGCGAAATTTTAAATCGAAGCAAATTTTTTGAAACCATCGAAACAGGCGGCGAGATTCTTTTCGATGACAGCTTTGGGTGACAGTCCGCGCTCAATTTCATAAGTGAGCGTGGGGATTCCTCTTTCGAAACCAGCGTATGTGCCGAGGCATCCTGGTGTGGAATAGCCGATCGTTGGTTCAATTACGTCGCCGGTACGCGAAGCGATTGCTGTCGCAACCTGCTGACAAACCGAACTACCGTCTGGATCGTTAATGTTCAAAAGGGGCTTCCACGAATGCAAGCTTAATATAAAGTCTGGCTTTTCTTTCTCTATGAAATCGACCAACGCTTTATTTTCCGGTTCGCTTAAAGGACTTGGCCCCGGCTGATATCGCGGAGTTGTCGCTTCTGGAGACCAGTCTTTTGTTGGGAGGTTTCTATTCAGATCCACCCCGTTAGCGTTGCCTCGCGTTTTTGCGAGGACACCGTCAACATTGAAACTCGGCACAAGGGTCAATTGAAATTCGGTAGTATCTTTTTGAAGCAACGCTGCTAGGAGCGCGTTCGCAAGAACCACGCCCTCGACTTCGTCGCCGTGGACGCCGCCAAGCATAAGCATGTGCTTTTTCTTTTGTGAAGGTCCACTCTGAAAACCGAATCGATGTCCCGAGATCGCCAGTCCATTGACTGACATTCCAAATAGAAAACTCATGGTCGATTCATACGATATCGTAGGGTTTGAAGTCGAGAATTTCAGGATCGCTCATTAGTCTTTTTGCTGTAGCTGCCATCGATGGCGAAGTGTCAGTGGCGTAGAGTTCTAAATGTCCCGAGGTTTCAGCAGACTTGGGCGCAAGTCTTCCAGTTTTGAAGTCGCTATCGAGAAGTTTTGCTATCGCGAGGCTTGAGTCGACGAGGTGCATGCTGAGTCCAGTTACTCGCCGAATAGAGTCGGTGAGTGCCGGGTAATGCGTGCAGCCAAGTATCAGCGTATCGATTTGGTTTGAAAGTAGGGGGCCAAGGTAGCGGTAGACGATGAGATTTGTAAGTGGGTCAGATTCCCAGCCTTCCTCAACCAGCGGAACTAGCAGTGGGGCAGCAGCCTGGAAGACGATGGCCGCGCCATCACGCGACTGGATGGCGTCAACATAGGCGCCTGACTGAACTGTCGCGCGAGTGCCTAAAACGCCGATGCGCTTTGATGCAGAAACGGCGAGCGCAGCTTCTGCGCCCGGTTCGATGACATTATAGATCGGAAGGCTACTTAGTAGATCTCGATGCTCCTCGTAGCTAGGGTGCCCAGCCAATGCTGGAACAGACGTTTTGCTTCTGAAGCTTAGGAGAGAGGTCGATGCAGAATTGCAAGCGATGACAATCGCCTTCACGTTGTGCGATTTTAACACCCGGATGTTTTGAATCGTGTAACGAAAAATTGTTTCAGGGCTTTTGGTTCCATAGGGGAGTCTGGCCGTATCCCCGAGGTACACGAAATTTTCAAAGGGAAACTGGCGGCGAACGGCTCTCAAGACAGTGAGGCCACCTAGGCCCGAATCAAAAAAACCAATTGGGCGCGAATCACTCATAGTTTATTCGATCAAGTGCATAGCGAAGGGGTCAACTCTCGATGGCCGAATATGGACCCATCCTCTGTCGATACGCCCATAGGACCACGAAGTCGAACAATAAACGGATGGCGGCAACTATAGAAATTGACCCAATGTGTTGAAAAGGTGCCTCCCAAACCGGTAAGGAATCTATCGGTGAGTCTGAAATCACGAGCTCCACCGCAAAACCAATAATCAGCGGAATGGTGAGTCCTAGAACGAGAATTTTATTGTCCGAAAAAAAGCGTCGTGAAGCCTTTAAGACGTCGACTTTGCCAAGATTGTAATCGGGATCCAGGAGCACGATGTAGGGCACCGGCAAGAGTCGAAACCATTCAATAACCGCCGGGACGACCAAAAGCGGGATTCGCAAAATACAGGCTGAAAGTGAGCGGGTGTTTTCAATTGCAATGAGGTTGATGACAGTTATTGCACTTTGCGACTGGAAAGCCGGAGCACCGGGAAACAACCGCTTTGCTAAATAGGTAAGCTGAGCGCCGGACGAGAAAAGTGTCCATATAAGGGTCACGAACGCCGCGATCGCTAGACTTTGAAATTCGGCTGATTCCGAGGACGAGCCAATTCCGAACCTATTTAATAGGTCTTCAATGACCCGACTAGTTATACCAAAAGCTACATAAACGAGCAGTGCAATCCCGGCAGTTGGAAAAGCTCGAAGAAGTGTTTTCTGAAAACCGGGAGATTGAATGTTCAGTTGAATCACCGCCTTGAATTCACTATTGTAAGCGAGTAGTGACACAAAATTCTAGCAATGGTTCTTGCTTAGGTTCTGATTCACGTTTTGGAATCACGTTATGTGCTCCGGTGGCGAAATAGGTAGACGCACAGGACTTAAAATCCTGAGCTTCCGAAAGGGGCGTGCCGGTTCAAGTCCGGCCCGGAGCAATCTTTCACCAGTAAGTTCAAACACTTATGGAAATGAAAGATACTAGAATTTTTCCCGATTGGTGACTGGATGATTGTTCTTGTGGTGACTGAAATCACCAAAGGAATGTCATGCAAAACGTGCGAGTGAACTTCACGCTGAAGAAGCCAGGCAGTGGTCGCAAATCATTTTCTATTCTCAAAAGAGAAATCAGAAACAACAAATCCAAATGTAAAAAGCTGAAGATTGAATCCATTGATGCACTTAACAAGGCATTAAGAACTGGCATTCAAGACGCATCACAATGCGAGCAAGCTGCAAAAGAAATAATCAAATCACTCTATCTTGCCGAAGAGAAAAAGTATCCAAAGCAGGTCTACAATAGTCACAACAGACAGCTTTTGGAGAAGTATTGGAAAGCTGAATACGAAGATAGGGACTTAGTAGATTTCGTATCAGCAAAAAATGACTTGAGACGTGCAGTAGATGTTCTTGGACCTCTATCTCTGTATTCAGGCTCAAAAGAAGAAATCCAAAAACAAATCAACAAAACAGTTTCTGGCAATACACAACGTAGAGTTGTGATGAGGCTTAATCAGCTCCTTAAGTTCATCGGTAGAGATGTGAAGCTTAGAAAGGACAAGTCGTTATCTTACGAGGTCAAACATCTAACACTGGAAGAATTCAAAGTAGTTTCTGGATTTATTGAATGTGAACAAACAAAGCTACTGCATGAAGTTGCATTCTATACAGGTGTCAGAATTGGAGAGGCTTTTGCTCTCAACTCAAGCTCCTTGCGAGAATCAATGATTGTAGTTGGAAATCAGATTGATCGAGACAATCAAAGACGACACACAAAATCCAGGAACCTTAGAAAGTCATTCATCATTCCAGATGGAATAAACTCTGTATCCCAATGGTGTAATCGTAATTTTGAAATGGAAAGAAATCAGAAATTTGCACAGGTTACTAGAGATGCTTGTAAAAAGGCTTTCCCGAAGAATCCAAACAAATGGGTAGTCTTCCATGACCTACGTCACTCATATGCTATTCATCTTTTGAATAGGGGAGTATCACTTTCGCTTGTGTCTCAATGCTTGGGTAATTCAATTAGTGTATGTCAGACGTACTACACTGGGTATTGTTTGACTGACGACGCAATCAATTCGATTTCCAAGTCTTATGGTTGATGATGTAAGAAACGGTAGATTTAGAAATTCCAAACTCTCGAACCAATTGCCGGTATGATTTACCTGATTCGTGTTGTCGTCTAATTTCATCGGCAGTGGATTGATTGATCCTGGCATTGCTAACCACAGGTTTGTGTCCAAGCTCTCGATAGCGGTGCTCGTTGTTACGACCTTGAGTTACCTGCTCCAGGTTAGAGACGTGGTTATTGCTTGGGTTTCCATCTTTATGATTGATGACTAAGCTAGAATCCAATTCACCTAAATAGAATTGAAAGACAATTCGATGGACGGCAAGATGTTTATCTCTCCACTTTATACACTTGTATCCACGTTCTTTGGTCGTTTGATTAACTACTCGCGGCTTTTCAATTGGATGACCTTGTAAGCTCCTGAAGCTATAAACTGTACCATCATTGTTCGCAATGAACTGTCCAGAAGCAATCAGGTCTCTAATTACATCGTCGTTCTTGGAGCGCATTAGTGATTTTTGAAGATAGCAGAATTCTTCTTCCAGTAGGCAATGACGTCTTCAGAATTGATTCCCAGGGAACGAAGCATTTCAACTGCTTCAGCAGTGGTGTACTTACTGCGCAATCGAAGTACCTCGGTAAACAGTTGTGGGGTCAATACGGTTCGTTTCATCAATTATCTCTTTCGCTTTTAATCGTTGTTTAGGATTTTGAAAAACCGACTCTTCTCAGACACTGTTGGGGCGTAGGTTCCACCTTCATAGCGTTTTTGAAAGTCTGTAGGGGAGCGACGGACTACCGTGATGTAGCCAGAGTAAACCTCAAAACAGAAATTTACCGTTTCGAGGACGAACTCGTTTTCAGTCTCTTCCAAAGCTTTGGTTTCAACATCAAAGTGATCATCTAGCTTCAAGTTGGCGAGGAACGCTCCAAGATCAGAACCAAACGATTCACGAGTCTCCTGGAGAATCTTAAGCATCGCCACCTCTTGTTCCATCGCTCTAATAAACTTGTACATCCACTTATCCCTTCGTCGTATTACAGATGCAGTATTACATAAGCTTACAGAAAAGTCAACAAAAAAATTGACTTTGACTTAAGTTGCGCTCCAAAGGAGGTCCCAATCATCCTTTTTGACTGTTACTGCCGTTGAGAAGCCAAGGTGTTTCTTGACGTCATAAGTCGTCCGAAGAACCTTCAGTTCGCTTAGGTTTATAGTAATTCCTTTGGTTCGACCGTTGTTAACCGTCAGGATTTCACATCCATCAGCAATCAACTTATTTCTGGTCTCAAACATGTGTTGGACATCAATCATGTAAAGCCAGCCAGTTGATTCACAACGGACAACATAAAGAGAGCACCCATCGTTGATGGCCTTTTCAGATCCACCAGGGAAGGTTCCGTTTGTAGTGGTGTGGCTAATTTCATCGAAAATCTGAGATGTTCTTTCCACGAACTTGCACGACTTGATTTCAATGCTTCTTTCGATGCCTTCAGGTGAGGTTATGATGGCGTCTGCCTTCATGTAGGGGCCTGGTCTGAATGTGCATGAAGGGAACATAGAAACGAGCTTTAAATAGGCTGTTGTCTCCGACTTCAATCCCTCTTTCAGTTGCTCGCTATACTTGTAGCTTTTGAACTTCTTTTGGACGAAACGTTTTCTTTCACTCATCTGACTAAACCAACAATGCTTTCTGGCCATGAAACTCAATTCGATGTCCCTTGAACGAGTACAATCCATTCGTCACTTCTCTTGCTCCAAGTTCCAACAACTGAGAAACTGAGTTTATAGAACTCAATTCTGCTTCAAGCTTTAAACGCTCACTGTTGCGTTTCTCTCTTGCCCTTAGTGTACCTAGCTGGGTATCTGACAGCGTTAAGCCTAGGCGATTTACAAGCGTTTCAGCTACATCTGGATTGTTGGCTACTATCATAGCTGTAACTTTCTCTCGTCCTACAGGAGAAGTCGGTAGTTTGAACTTGTTTATAGCTTCAATCTTTCGATCAACGGACCAGTTAGGTACTTGAAGTATGGCTTTCAATTGTGAAGGTGAGATTTCTTTTAGAGGAGCTTCTCTTTGTGAGGATGTTGGCATCTCACTGTTGTCATTCCATGCAGCTTCGTGACTGCAGTTTATAGGCGGAATACTCTCTTTTTTTGGATTACTTCCCGAGTTTCCTGAAAGAGCCGAAGCAATAGCGAGAGGCTCTGAAGATGTTTTAATGCCAGAAGACACTTCACTAACTACTATCTTCTTTATACTACCTACTACGCCCAATGCTCGGTCCTGACCTCGGTCCCGATTGCTGTCCTGGAGACTATTTTTTGACTTAAATTGAGCAACAAAACTGAGTGTTTCTTCGAGCTGTTGTGACTCGTCAACAGTGATGAATGATCTTAAAAAGCTACTCTTGATTTTGAAGACAGCAGGGGAGTGAGGTCCCCCCTTTAACCAAGCCACTCGAGAGCTCAGGTTTTAGGCGGCTTGTCGTCTGACAAATTCCGCCGGAGGCAGACCACCTAACGAAGAATGTGGTCTAATGTTTTCATAATCGCTCTTC